>JAADDC010000019.1 GCA_013154145.1 Candidatus Iainarchaeum sp.
TCCAAGCGCTCGAAAGTGATGGTTTTTCCGTCGTAACCCGCCGCCTCGAAGGAGATCTCTATCAACTCGCAGCTCTGGTTAAAGCTCACTTGGCCGCTACTTCCGTTCACGACGAAGAGCGTGGTGGACGTGTAGCCATTGATGCAGGTCCCCACTGTGGTCACGGGGGTCAAGGGTTCCTCTCCATTGATGTCGAAGACGTTGTAGATCAGCGAGAGGGGCCTGTCGTCGAAGTAATACAAGTCCAAAGGCTGGTTGCTCTCCGCGTCGCGGAGGGTGTAGTCGACGATTAAGGGGCCCAGCTCCGGTATGTAAACGGGCCAGCTACCCAGGTACTCTTCGGCCACTGTTACCTTCCCGGCCTGTGCCACCAGGTAAAAGCTCACACCTTGTTCATAAGGGAATGAGGCCAGGGCCTCCAGTTTGTACACCTTCCCCCCTTCAAGGGTGCCATTCATCTCCGCCAGCGCGACTCTATCGCCCGACTGCACGTCTTCAGCCACGAGGCTAACCTGTATCTCTTCGTCCACGACACCCGTGAAGTAGGCGATCAGCTGGTAACTTTCCCTTACGTCGAGGGCCTCGCCCTCGGGGATGACGACCCCGTCCGCCCCCCTCACCTCAAGAACGTAGCAGAAGAGTTCTCCACAGGCCATTTCCTTACCTACTGTCAGGACAAACTCCCTGTAGACTTCATCTGTTTCCGCTTCTGCGATCACCACGTCCTGCTCCAGTCCGTAGGGAACCTTGAATGTAACGAAGATGTTTCTGACGGTGTATCCGTCGCCGCTGAGGGCCACCTCCACGCCCTCTTCTCCGACACTTGCAACCGGCGTGGTGGAGAGCACCTCGAGCCCGGGCATCAGCACCGAAAACGTCGTGCTGCCGTTGAAGGCTACCCTGAACACCGCCGTGTAGTTTTTCCCCCTTTCGAGGGATTTCACGGTCTTTCCGTCCTCCGAGAGAACCTCGTAGAGTTCTATAAAGGGTTCTTGCTTCTCGGGAACTTCCACGGTCAAGATGTAGCTACTGGTCCCGCCTGGGATGACCTCGGGCCCCTCGAAGACGGTGGTTCCGAGGTACCTGACCTCGATTGTCACCCCTATGAGCGGCGGAACGGAAAACTGAACGACACCCGTGAGATCCGTGGTTCCCTCCCCGAGCGGGTGTCCCCTCTCGTCGTACACCTTGACGTCGGCTCCCAACACGGGTTTTCCGCCTTTCTCTACAAGAACGCTGAGTGTCACCTCCTCCTGGGCCGTGTATATGACCACCTCGGTGGTCTCGTTCTCGACAACGTTGAACTCCTCCGAGTAGGCCACCACCGAGAGGAACTCGGTCACAGCGACGTAGGTGCCCACGGGCACCTCCTTAAATAAAACTTCGCCCTTCACGTCCGTGGTCCCCGATATCCCCACGTCGTTGCCGTAGGGATCGATGAGGTAGACGGTGGCGTTGGGGAGGGGATCGTTGGTGGGCGAGTAAACGATGACCTTCACGCTACCCTTCTTGACGATCTTCTTGAGCGTCACGATGACCTCTTCGCCCGTACAGACCTCCACCGTGTTGCTCTCGTATCCCTCGGCGGAAACGGAGGCCGTTCCACAGGCTTGTTTACCTACACTCACCTCCGCGACGCCATCCGCTCCGCTGCTCCTCTCGATCTTCTGATCTCCGAAGGTGAAGACCACCCGGGCCCCCTCGATGGGCTCACCCTCTTCAGAGAGAACCTTCACCCTCGCGGTGAAGAGCTCCTGGGGTGGCTCCAGGACGAGCTTTATGACGGTGTCCCCCTCTACCACGAAGCTGGGATTCTGGACCTCCACGGCCACGTACTTACCATCAATGAGTACCTGCGCCGAGACCACCTTATAAGCACCGAGGGCCAGCTTGGTGGGCTTTGACACGCCCGACGTGATCCTCACGGGGGTTCCGGTGCCGGCAGAGCCCTCGGGAGAGACGTATATCATCCCGTCCACGGGGGTGTCGAGCCCGTCGAAGACGGCGTTAAAGGTAACGGTGGCGAAGCGCCTGATCTCCGTGACCTCCTCCTGGGCACTGCTCCCGGAACTCAGGATTAGCGTTATCCGGGAAGGAAGCTCCTTCAGGGTGTAACTCTCCTTCCTCTCGGAGTAACCCTCCGCCGAAGCCACGAACTCGATGCTGGAGTCTGCGCCCACCACGATGCAGCCCTTGGCCTCCACCTCCGCGAAGCAGAGCTCAAAGTCGCTCCCCCTCTCGGAAAACACCTCTGCACCATCCACGTAGACCTTCAGAAGTGCCTCGATGGGCGTACCAGTTTTGTCCCGGATCCTCACCTTGGTTGTGTAACGCTTGGGCTCCAAAACTACTCTAACCTCCCCGTCGCCCTCGTCCACGGCCCTAAAATAATATCCGGGGTAGGTGGCGTTCAGGAGGGTGACGTCCTTTCCCTCCACCACGATTTTACCTTCGGCGTCCGAGTAGAGGACGATCTCTTCGCCGTCGACGACGAAGGTGGCCTTCACCCCCTCCAGGGGGTTCCCGTAGGCGTCCGTGAAGTAGTACACGTGCTTGGGAACCACGAAGGTGTTAAAGAGGAAGGAGAGCAGCCCCAGGAAGACGAGTGCCAGCAGCCCGTAGAAAATGACGAAGGTCCTGATGCCCCTCTCCTCCAGGGGGCCCACGATCCTGTCGACGGGGATACCGTGCGCCAATAAGAAGTCCAGGAAGGAGTAGTAGCGGTCCTCCAGCCACAGTAAAATCTCTTCCAGGCGCTGGGAAATGTTAGAGAAATCCGGCGCCGGTACCACGCCCTTAATAGATTTTTACCCCTTAAATTCCTTTGCGATGATGAGTGAATGGGCAGACCGACGGATGAGGAAAAGGAGGTGAACTGAGCATCCCCCACTTCACCGTCGTTGGCGGGGCATTTGGATCCTACGCCGCTGAGCGCCTCGCTTCCAGCGGCTTCTCGGTAGAGTTATTTGAGATGAACCCAGAGAGGAAGGTGGTCTGCGGAGGACTGATAAGCGCCGAGACCCTGCGCCGCTACCCCTTCCTGGAGGAGTTCGCGATCCACCACATCAACGGCGCCGTCGTCTCCGCCGGCGGCGAGGAGATTGTAGTAAAAAGAAAGAACGTGGCCGTGGTGTTGGACAGGACTGTCATGTTTAGAGGGATGCTGGAGCGGGCGGCCTCTGCGGGAGCAGAACTCCACTTCCGCCGCTGGGAGGGTGGCGATGGGTACCTCGTGGGCGCCGACGGGGCCACCTCTTCCCTCCGCCCCCTCGTAACAAAGCAAAAGGTTTCCTACGTCCTCGGTGTTCAGGCGGAGCTCCCCTGGGAAGGAGAGGAGGACCTCGTGCGCGTGGACTTTGGCCCCTGGAGCGACGTCTTCTTTGGCTGGGTGATCCCCTTGGGTAATGGTAGGGCCCACGTGGGCCTGGGCCTGTCCCTCGAGCGTTCCTCGGAAGCAAAGACCCGCCTAAAACTCTACGGGAAGTACCTGGGCCTTCCGGTGGAGCGCTTCGAGGCCCGGCTGATACCGGTATCTCCCCCTCTCCGGCGAGTAGCAAAGGGGAAAGTATTCCTCGTGGGGGACGCCGCCGTCCACACGAAGGCCTCCACAGGCGGAGGCATCGCCTACGGCTTCAGGGGGATTGACCTGCTCGTGGAAGCGGTGGAAAAAGGAGATCCGAGCCTCTACAACCGCCTCCACAGGGTTAGCATCTATCCGAGGCTCTTCCTGCACTGGCTCGTTCACCGCTTCTACAACTCCGTGGATCTCCCGTCGCTGCTCCGCTCCGTGAAGGAGCTGGGCCTCGAGAAGGAGCTCAGCAAGCGCGGCTCCATGGACGATCCGCTCTTCCTCCTTTCCCCTGTCTTTCTAAAACTTATCCCCCGAACCTTCTTTCCCTCCGGGCGTACTCCTCCAGGACGGCCCTGAAGTCGGCCTCCTCCATCTCGGGCCACAGCTTGGGATAGAAGATTAGCTCTGCATAGGCCGCCTGGAGCGGCAGGAAGCCGCTGAGCCGCTGCTCTCCGGAGGTCCTCAGAACGAGGTCCGGGTCGGGGAAGTCCGGGAGGTAAAAATACTTCTTAAGGTCTTCGTAGGTGTTAACCCCTCCTTTAGAGAGCCGCGCGGCGCGGATCATTTCCTGCGTACCTGAGTAGCCGATGAGCAGGCCCACCTTGGGCCAGTTCCCCTCCGTTTTCCTTTCCAGTTTCTTCAGCCCGGTCCTCAGCTCCCGGGGAAGTAGCTGAATCTCTCCGGCGGCCCTTACCTCCACGTCCGGAAGCTTCTCCAACCACTCGTTTACTTTATTCTTCAAAAGGGAGAAGAGCACGCCGAGCTCGGCCCTCGAGCGCTTCTTGAGGTTCTCGAGGGACAGGGTGTAGAAGTAAACGTACTTCACCTTGGTTTCCTCCTTGAGGAAGCGCAGGGCCCTTTCCGCCACCTCCACGCCCTTCTTATATGCTTCTGGGAGGGGGATACCTTTCTTCTTGGCGTACCTGCGGTTGCCGTCAGGTATGATGCCCACGGCGAGGGGTTCTCCCATCGAGTGGAAAAGGAGTGGGAATATGGCTAAAAATGGCCCCACCCATATTTGGGTGTGGGGAAGCGGAAGCTCAAGAAGATCCTGAAGCGGGCCGGCGAGCTCCTTCTAAAGGAAGAGCTGGAGAAGGGAGCAGAGGAAGCGGAGGAAGAGCTTGAGCTCCCGGAGGAACCAGACGTCGAGGAGATCCCCGCCGTTCAGGAGCCGACGCCCCAGGAAGAGCCCTCCACCCTCGAAACCGAGGAGGTGATCCCCGAGATCATCCCCTCCGAGCCCGTCACGGACGTGCTCTCGGAGCTCTACAGCCTCCCCGAGGACATTGCCGGCGAGTTCCCGGCCGAGTGGAAACCCCCCTCCTTCTCGGACGTGGACGAGCGCTATCCCCTCATACCGCCCCACGCCTACGCCCACATATTCTGGAGTGACGAAGAGAAGAGGCTGCTCTACCACGTGGAGGAGCCCGTCCTCACGCTTCAGGAGAAGGAAGACCTGGAGCGCATCAAGACATTGCTCACGGAACTCATTGATATCGGCGCCTTTGACCTCCGGGAGGGCCAGAAGCTGGAAGAGTACATTGCCCAGAAGTTCGACGAGATCGTCAGGGACTACGGCTTTTCCTTCACGCCCCACCAGTACGAGAAGATCAAGTACTACGTTATCAGGGACTTCGCCGGCCTCGAGCGCATCGAGCCCCTTATGAGGGACCCCAACCTCGAGGACATCTCCTGCATAGGGCCCGGCATCCCCATCTACGTCTACCACCGGACCTACGGCAACCTCCAGACCAACGTCATGTTCAAGGACAACGAGGAGCTCAACCGCTTCATCGTGAAGCTGGCCCAGCTGGTGGGCAAGCACGTCTCCGTCAACAATCCCCTCCTGGAGGGGGCCCTCCCCGACGGCTCCCGTGTTCAGGCCACCTACGTGGTAACTAAAGATATCTCCACCCGCGGCTCCAACTTCACCATCCGCAAGTTCACCAAGGATCCCCTCACCGTCACGGACCTCGTCAAGGCGGGCACCCTCACCCCCGTCATCGCCGCCTACCTCTGGCTGGCCGTGGAGTACCGCTCCTCCATCCTCATTGCCGGTGGAACGGCCACGGGCAAGACCACCATGCTCAACGTCATCTCCATGTTCATCCCCCCAGAGGCCAAGGTGGTCTCCATCGAGGACACGCCAGAGCTGCGCCTCCCCCACGAGAACTGGATACAGAAGATTGCCCGCGAGGGCTCCGAAGGTTCTTCCATCGACCTCTTTGACCTCTTGAAGGCGGCCCTCCGTGAGCGCCCCGACTACATCATCGTGGGCGAGGTACGTGGCCGCGAGACCTACGTGCTCTTCCAGGGCATGGCCACGGGCCACCCGGGCATCGCCACCATCCACGCCGAGAACATGGAGACCCTCGTGGACAGGCTCATCTCTCCGCCAATCTCTCTACCTCCGGCTCTCCTCCACTCCCTGGACATCGTCATCTTCATGCGCAGGGCCAACGTCAAGGGCTTCGAGGTGCGGCGCATCGGCGAGATCGACGAGATCATTGACGTGGACATCGAAAAGAAGAAGCCCATCGTCAACGTCTTCGTGGAGTGGATTCCCGCCGAGGATAAATACAGGATCAACCGGAAGAGCAAGGTCATCGCCAAGATCGTTCGGGAGAGGGGCGTCAGCATAGAGAGCGTTTGGGAGGAGCTGCGCCGCCGGGCCTACGTGATAGAGTACCTCGTCAAGAACAACATCCGCTACTACCGGGAGGTTCAGCGCTACATCGCCC
>JAADDC010000017.1 GCA_013154145.1 Candidatus Iainarchaeum sp.
GGTACTCCTCATTGTACCTCCCGAGGTCCACCTCCTGAAGGCCCCCCAGCTCTCTCAGCTCTCCTGCCTCCTCCACCGGGGCCTTCTCCCACTCCGTGAGCCATATCCTGTGGTACCTCTGCCCGATGCCGAGCTTCCTGAGCGCCCTTCCAACAGCAGTGTCCTCGAGAAAGCCGGGGAGCCTGCTCTCGACGTAGTGCGTGAAGCCAAGGTCCCTGACCTTCACGAGATCGGTTCCAGGGTACCTGGCAAAGTTCCCCTCGAACTCTGCAGGTGTTATGACCTGCCTCTCCGTGCTGATTCCGAAGACGTTCTCTCCGGGAATGAACGTCCTCCCGGAGAGCATGCCCATCCTCGCCTGGTACTCTGGCAGGCTCAATCCCTCTGGAGGAAGGTACTCCACGGTGTCTCTCGTGATGACAGCAACCTTCCGTGCTGGCCTGAGCCTGAACCTGATCCTGGGTATGAGGGATGTCTCCACATCCTCCCCTATTCCAACGTACGAGAGGTAGGCGTTGGGAACACCCTCGTCAGTGGGAAGGCTCTGGTACCAGTGAAGGGCGTCAATATTCTTTCTCCAGCCCTTGGCCTCCTCTGGAAAGGCCTTCAGCCTGACAACGTCCCCCACGCCTGCCCGGGAGAAGACGTCTGAGTCGGTCATGTGGATGAGCGTCTGCTCGGTTCCCGCAAACCTCGAGATGTAGTGCTCCACAGGCTTTGGCTCGTACGTGGCGGAGGGGACGAAGTTCACGCCTGTCTCCTCTGGCGGTGTGTAGTCGGGGCTGCGTGCCTCAATAGTGGCCTTCACCTTCCTCAGCGGCCCTCCAATGACGTCGTCCGCAATGCCCCCAGCCACGTAGCCGGCAGCCACCTGCCCGGCCATCTCGTCCAGCTCCAGGGGGTTGCCCCTGACGAACTCGGAGGCCGCATGCGGGACCTGCTTGATAAACGCCACTGGCCCAACCACCAGGTCGCGCACGCCCTTTGCAGGATTGGTCACTATCTCCTTTGCAAGCATTGCTGTGCCAACGCCAAACTCGGCAGCTCCAAGCCCCACTGCCTTGGCAGACCACTCAAGCCCCTCTCCGAACCTCACCAGCGGGCTGGAGCTTCTCTCAATGCGCCCCAGGTCCTGCTCCAGCTCGAGCCTTTTGTCTGATAGAAACTCACTTGCCCTGTCCATTGCCGTTGGGCTCCCCTTGAGCCAGGTTCTGGCGCAATCAAAATGCGGTGCAGGTACTCTCATCTCTGCCGTTTGGTCTTCAACTGCTATTCTGTGCAGCTCCCCATCCAATTCAGGTGCATCTGGGTTGGGGTGCGTTATCACCGCGTAGTTGCTTCCTGGCGCCCGTCCTGTAACCGGCTCTGCTGGATGCACCGCTGGATGTGCACGGTTGCTTGGACGAGAGGGACGCGAGTAGCCACCTCCATGTGCTGTGTTGTACAGAGCCCCGTCCAGCTCAAGATCTGACGAGCCACTGCTCTGAGGCGAACTGTGGGGTGGACTGCCCGAGCCTGAGCCCGTAAGCTTGCTGACGATGGAGGAGCCCACGCCCTCAACTGTGCTCACGAAGCCTGAGAACGCGCTGGATATGGAGTCAAAGAGCCCCATGCCTGTCACCTGAGCCTGACAGGAGTTGAGTTCTCCACAGCCTTCGCCGCGTGCTGGATCGCGTGGACAGCTGCCCCTCCTGAGCTGTGGATTATCGAGAAGGCTATGGCTGCCACCAGGATCAGGATGGACATGACCGTTATCCACGGGAGCAGGTTGGTTATCGTGTTTCTGGCCCTCCTCCTCTCCCTGTTCTTCTCGATCTGTATCTCGGTGTCGAGCAGGTGCGGGTTGGTCTCCTCGCAGTAGTTCACGACAGCGTCTGGCCTGATGACGCAGTTCCTCACCAGGTCAAAGCCGAGCAGGGACCTCCTGAGACTCTCGTACTCCCTCCTGCTCATTGTGAGCACTGCCCTGTCGCCCTCGTAGACAGTAACAGCCCTCCCATCGCTAACAACCCTCACGTCCTCCATCCTCTCCTCCCTCCTTTCTCTCGCTTCTCTCTCTGCTCTCCTCGCCCTCTCTCCTCTCCTCGCTCTCAGCCCTCTCAGCCCTCAGCACGGGAGCTGTGACAATCCTGTAGAGCCTGAGGAAGTCATCGTACGTCGGGATGCCGTCCATCTTCAGCTTCCTCAGCACCGGCAAAACTCTAGGCCTCAGCGCCTTGGAGTACGGGCTGTAGACTATTATGCAGGGCTTCTTCCCGAAGAGAAGGACGTCCTCCTTCTCGAACTCGTACACTCCCCTGTCCCTGGTCTTGTACGCCATCCCGTCCAGCCTCGCCCTCACCGGCTCGAGCGTTCCATCGGTGTGGCACACCCAGACAAGCCTTTTGGACAGCGCAATTCTGAGGGCGTAGGGGCAGCCAAGCAGAACTATCGCAAGCAGCCCGGTGCTCGCCACCGCCCAGGCAAGAACGAGGTCCACATCAGTCCCTCCTGAACACTGAGAAAAGGCCTCCTGCCTTCCTCTGCTCGGAGTCGTACGTCACGTGCTTGTAGACCGTCGTGGTCCTGTCGATCAGGTACCCGTTTCTGGACAGGGTCATGGCCGCAGTGGAGTACGCTCTTGCCCTCACGAAGTCCAGCCTGCCCCTCCTGCTGACCTCGTGCCTCCTGAGCCCCCTCCTCCTCTCTATCAGGAACAGCTCAAGGTCGTCCTTGAGGTCCTCCATGTCCTCCCTGCTCAGGTTGCTCAGGTGCATTATCTTCCCGAGGAACGGGTCGAAGGACTCCACAAGCCTCCTGTCAACGTCCAGGGGGAAGCCCAGAACCTTAACCAGGTCCACCCTGGCCACGTCGTAGAACTCCTCCTGCTCCTCCTCCTGCAGGGATACCACCTCCCTCTCCTCCCTTCTCTCTCCTTTCTCTCTCCTCCGTCTTCTCCGTCCTCTCTTCTGCTGCTCACACCCTCCTCCTTCCCTCGAGCCTTCCAACGACCGACACAGTCAGGTTGAGGAAGGACACAACTGCAAAGGCGAGCATGACGTAGGCCATCGCCGGGCTGCTGATCACAGCGGTGTAGGTCCCGTAGGTGTACGTGGCAAGAGTCACGTTGGCTGTCACGTTGACCGTTCTCACGCTGAGGGGCACGACCCTCACGAACTCAATGTAGAGGCTTGAGAGCGCTGAGGCTGAGAACAGCACGAAGCTCAGCAGGCTCAGAAGCGCTCTATCGCTTCCCTTTGCTGCCAGGCTGAGAACGAACGTGACGAGGCTCAAAATAAAGAGGAGGCAGTAGATCACAATGTTCATGCTCACCCTATGTGTATGTGGATCTCGTGCTTCCTTCTGGACTCCTTCTTCCTGGTCCTTCTCTTCCTGCTCCTGCTGCTTTTGGCCATGCTATCACCTTGCAAGCAGAGCGACGAGACCGAGTATAGCCACTGCACCGAGGATCCACGGGTAGAGGCCCATGAGGTTCATGGATCCCCAAATGCTTCCGACGATGTTTGTGTAGGCTGCAGTTGCGGCGGTGTTGTTGAGTGTGGCGATCTGGGAAGCGGTCTGCTTCTGGAAGTAGCCAACGAGCATAACTCCGACCATCAAAAGCAGTCCCGTTGCTATTATTCCTCCGACCACGTTGCTGACAGCCTTCACGTTCGCTGCAAAAGCCCTAACTCTGAGCGACCTGACTGCCTTTACTATTGCCCTGAACATCCTGCTTGGCATCCACTTCCTTGGCACAAAACAGACAGAGCCTTTTCCCAACAGCTCCCACCTCCTGACAAAGAGAGCTTGAACTGACAAAGTTATAAATGCGGCAGGAAACATATGTTGCATATAAGGCATATGTGTTACCTGTGCTTTGTAATCCGGTGATGGAAATGAGGTTCATGGAGGAGCGGAGCGGCGTGTTCCTGAGAAAGGTGTACAGGAACAACACGAGCCTCGCGATAACCCTGCCGAAGGAGCTGGTGGAGTCTGAGTACTACCAGATCAGCAAGGAGGATGGAGCTATTGTGCTCAGGCCTGTAGGGGTGAGAAGGTGAGGGTTGAGGACGGCAGCAGCTTTGAGTTCGTTCTAAACGACCTCTTCGTTAAAATAAACTTCGCGAAGGCCACAAAGGACCAGACCTCATTCTACGAGCTGATAGAGCTGCTCGACTGCTACCTCGAGCCCTACAAGGACGAGAGGTTCAGAGAGGAGGTGGAGAACGTAAAAATTTCTGTGAAGGGCCGAACGATGGCGGAGATAGAGTCAAGGAAGGAGGCGGAGAAGGCGAGGGCGATGGTGAGCCTGCTCAAGGCCCTCATGAGGCTGTGCTGGAGAAAGGGGCTGATTCCAAGGGGGAAGACCAGCCAATGAAGGAGCCAAACTTCTTCGAGAGGCAGATTGCCGGGTTCATAAGGAAGAGGCTGCGCAGCAACAAGAACTTCCTGTGCTTCGTGGTGGGAGAGACGGGGAGCGGGAAGAGCAGCGCTGCGATAAGGCTCGCCTCAATAGTGGACGAGAGCTTCGACGTGGACAAGGTGGTCTTCAAGCCGCTCGACTTCCTCGAGCTCGTGAACAGGGTGGAGAGGTACTCCGCGATAGTGTTCGACGAGGCGGGAGTTGGGATTCCGGCAAGAGAGTGGCAGAGCATACAGAACAAGATCCTGGGGTACGTGGGGCAGCTGTTCAGGCACAGGAACCTCGCAGTCTTCTTCACAGTGCCGAGCCTGGACTTTGTTGACAAGCAGATAAGGAGCCTGACTCACGCGATAATCCACATAAGAGGGTGGAACGACAGGGAGCAGACATACGGGAAGTTCCTGAGGTACAAGCACAACCCCGTGTTCCCACACCTCAGCCAGCTCACGTACCTCTCGACGCCCACGGGAGACCTCGATCCGGTGTACTTCGAGATGCCCTCCTCCCTCCTGTGGAGCAAGTACCTCAGGAAGAAGGACGAGTTCGCGGGGGAGTTCTACAGGGAGGCGTACGAGAACGTTAAGACTGGGAGCGTGAGGGCGGGAGTGGTTGACGGGAGAACTGTCAGGATGCTGAGGAACGTGCACTCCGCATTCGTCACGCTCGTCAGCAGGCTGGCGGAGGAGGGGTACAGCAAGAGCGACATCGCGAGGATGTGCGGATGCAGCCTGCCAACTCTCACGAACTGGCTGAGGGCTGAGGAGAGGCTGAAGGCAATTGAAAACTAAAACTAAAAGTTGTTTGAGTGACAAAACATAGTGCCCTCAGCGAAGCTGCAGGGAAATTATTTTCAGCAATTATAAAAGCTCGTCATGGAAAGTGGCAGGGGACAGGAGGAGGGACACCTGTCTTTCTCTCATCCAGAAAAGGGAGGAGAGAGCCCCGCTCAGGTCGGGCATGGGATTGGCAGTCCCATGCCACCCGTAAAAATTTCCCGCGGGAGGGGCGTTACTCTAAACGCTCCAGGATGCTGGAGTAGTCGTCCAGGAGCTCATCATACAGCCTGGCAGCAGCCTTCACGTTGGCCCTGTAGCTCCTCCCGCCAACTGTTCTGGGAGCCCTCCCCTGCATGAACTCCACTATGCTCAGGGCGTCGGCAACCCTTCCAACAGAGTTGTCGAGGAACCAGTTGTAGTGGAACTTCCTCAGCAGTGAGAGGTCGATGCCCTCACCCTGGAACATCCTGTCCCTCCTCACCGTGCTCTGCCTCACCCTCACGCCCCTGAGCTCCTCGAGCTCGTCAGCAAGCCATGCCGGAAAGATTGCAACGTAGCACCTCTTTGAGCCACTCCTCCTGGTTGGTATCGTCACCGCCTCAAGGTCGTAGAGAGCGACCCTCTCGGGAGGGTCAAAGGCGCTCACCGTCCTCTGGAGGGTGAGGGGAGAGAACTGGCTGATCAGCTCAGTGACCTCCGTCTCCCTCAGGCCTGTGTAGAACAGCATCCTGAAGAACAGCTCCCTGACCCTTCTGACTTTCCCGCTTCCCCTGATGCTGCGGAAGGCCCTTGCCACGTCCTCCTCGCTCACTGACCTCTCCACCTCGGGGCGTGGCCTTGTGGGGATGCAGGGAATGACTGCTCTGTAGTCCTCAGCCTCACTCCTCCTGAGCCTGCCGGTCTGCTCGAGGAACCTCACGTAGTTTCTCAAAGCGAGCATCGCGTGCCTGTCACTCTCAAACCCCCTGATCAGGCGCCTGAGCTCCTCAGGGCTGCTGACAGACCTGACACCTGAGAACAGCCTGTCAAGCTTTGAGAGGTACCTCCTGGCAGAGGAGGGCGTGCTCTTCAGAGCCCACTCGTACCACTCTTCCCTGCTGTAGCTTATCATGT
>JAADDC010000070.1 GCA_013154145.1 Candidatus Iainarchaeum sp.
TGCATCACCAGAAATTACGCCGAGGTGACGGACATCACCCCCGACATGAGGCTCACCTTCCACAACGCTGGCCACATACTCGGCTCCGCCACCGTCCACATACACGTGGGCAACGGCCTCTACAACGTCCTCTATTCGGGGGACATCAAGTACGCTCCCACGCGGATGCTGGCCCCCGCCAACACCCGCTACCCGCGGGTGGAGACCCTCGTTATCGAGTCCACCTACGGCGGGAGGGAGGACATACAGCCGCCCCGGGACAAGAGCGAGGAGATGCTCAAGCAGATCATCGTGGAGACCATGGAGAAGGGCGGGACAGTGCTCATCCCCGTCTTCGCCGTGGGCAGGGCCCAGGAGATACTCCTCACCCTGGAGGAGTTCTACAGGAAGGAGGGCTGGGAGTGGCCCGTCTACGTGGACGGCATGATAAGGGAGGCGTCGGCCATACACACGGCGTACCCCGAGTTCATGCGCAGGGACCTCCAGAAGCGTATACTCTCCAACGACTCGCCCTTTGAGGCGGAGTTCATCGTGGAGGTAAAGGGCAGGGACCGCAAGTCCATAGCAGAGGAGGGCCAGAGCATCATACTCGCCCCCTCGGGGTCTCTCACGGGCGGTCCGGCCGTGGAGTACTTTAAGTACCTGGCGGAGGACGAGAGGAACGCCCTCGTATTGGTGGGCTACCAGTTTGAGGGATCCCTGGGCAGGAAGCTGCAGAGGGGGGTGAGGGAAGTTCCCGTGAGGGCGGAAAACGGGAAGCTGAAGCCCCTGCAGGTGAAGATGCGCGTAGAGACACTCCACGGCTTCTCCGGACACGCGGACAGGAGACAGTTAGAGGCATTCATAGCGAGGCTGAGTCCCAAGCCCAAGAGGATCATCGTCAACCACGGGGATCCCAAGAAGGTGAAGGAGTTCGCCCGGGACGTGAACAGGAAGTTCCGGGTGGAGACCCTCGCCCCCAGGGACCTGGACGTGGTGAGATTACTATGAAGATAGGCATAGCCGGGGTTCCGGGAACGGGCAAGACCACCGTCAGCGAGATACTGTCAAAGCGGCTGGGAATCCCCGTCATACACCAGTCAGACTACTTTTCCGGGCTCGTGAGCCTGAAGGCCGTGAGAACCAAGTTCTGGTGGCTGCTACAGCGCTACAAGGACGTGATCATCGAAGGACACCTGCTCTGCGACGTGAAGCTGCCCCTTGACTACCTCTTCATCCTCAGGACGAGGCCCGACGTGCTCATGGGCCGCCTCGAGGAGAGGGGATACAGTAAAGAAAAGATCGACGAGAACGTGCTGGCAGAGGCCCTGGACTACTGTCTGCAGAGGGCGGAGGAGCGCTACGACAGGATCATCCAGATCGACACCACCGAGACGTCTCCCGAGTTGGTGGCCGAGCGCATCATCCGGTGCATAAATGGGGACTGTCAGTCCGACGAGGTGGACTGGATACCCGTGCTGGAGAAGCTCATCATCTCGGGTAAAATAACCTATATATGAACAACCCCTCAACTTAGTTCATGCGCTGGCTCCTGATACTTCTTCTCGTTCCGCTGGCCTTCTCCTACACCCTCGGCGACTACACGGAGGGCAAGCCTGTGTTCATCAGGCCGGGGGAGACCGTTAAGCTCGTGCTGCCCTTCCCGGAGGGGGAGGACTGCCTGCCCGTGGCGGTACTCTTCGTCAGCGGCGGCAAGGACTATCCGGAGATAAACGTCAACGGAAGGACCTTTGTCGGTGAGGGCATGCACAGGCTCGTTCTCGAGGGGAATGCGGTGGAAATCGTGGCCTATTCAACATCTCCGGCCTTCATAGAGGCCAACTCCCTCTTCTACTGCACCCGGGACCCCTTTGTCTTTGTGAGGTACGTGCCGCCCAACCCCATCAGGGTCGGCACTTACAACTTCCTCAGCGTCGTACTCACCAACTACGGCTTCTCCGAGGCAGAGATAAACCTCGAGATTCGCTTCCATCCAAACCTTGCCCCCTACACGCCCGTGGTGGAGAAGATACGCATACCTGCCAAAAGTCAGGGAGTCTACACGGTGTTCTTGATCTCCGCTCCCTTCGTCATGAAGCCGTCGGCCCATCCCCGGGTCTGCATCTCCTACAGGGACAGCGTGATGTTGGTGAAGGACTGCGACGGGCCTGTGCCCACGGAGACGGTAATCAGCCCCCGCATACTCTGCATCGACAAGTGTTACAACACCTCCAATCTCATTTTGGAGCTCAACGGTATGAGCATTCGGCCGGGAGACCCCGTACCAGAGGGGGTAGTGAAGCTCTTGGCCGAGCAGAACGCTGACATCGCCTACCTGGAGCCTACATCCGAATACAAGCCCTTCGAAGCGAAAAAGGAGTGGTATTTTGCTTCTTTCTTCATAGGGGCCGGCATCGGCCTAATGCTTGGCCGATGGTGTGCGTCGCGGTGTCGCCGTAGCATTTAAATAGTAGTTTGAACTTTAATTATCGCAAGACCAGAAGGAGGTGGATCCGATGGCAGAGCTGAAGCTGGCACAGATTGAGAGGCTGATGAGAAAGGCCGGTGCACAGAGGATTTC
Organism: Candidatus Iainarchaeum sp.; assembly: GCA_013154145.1. GTDB lineage: Archaea > Iainarchaeota > Iainarchaeia > JAADDC01 > JAADDC01 > WANZ01. Next base: position 2,561 of record JAADDC010000070.1, read on the forward strand.
CCAGAGCGCCAAGGAGACCCTGAGGGACCTGCTCGAGGAGATTGCCCTCGAGATAGCAAGCCTGGCAGTTGAGATCGCCCACCACGCTGGCAGGAAGGGCGTCACCGCCGAGGACATCAAGATGGCAGCAAGGAACCTGCTCTAAAGCCTCCCCTTCCCTTATTTTTGTTTTAGAAGCGCGGGATCCTTCTCTTCCTTCTCTTGAACAGGTCCCTGTTCTTGGCGGCCACGTAGGCCACGGCCCCCGAGAGCAACAGTGCAACTAACAACCAGAGATCTATGCCGCTCTCCCTTTCCTCTCCCAGCTTTATGTCCTTGGAGAGGACGAGGGGGACGATGTAGTCGCCCGTGAGGAGGCTCTTCTTGGCGATGGCCGCCAGCTTCTCCAGCTCCGGGTCGGAGCTGCGCTGGGCAAGCACCTCCAGGAGCTTCGTCCTGGCCTCGGCCTCACTCTTTATCTGCTCGTCCACGCTCCGGAGCAGGGGCAGCGCCGCGTCCCAGAGGTCCCTGTCGAGCTCTTCCACGTTGCGCAGGAAGTCGTAGTCAAAGGGGAGCACCTCCGTGGCGTTCAGCTCCCGGGCCCTCTCCCAGTAGTCCCTCAAGCGGTCGAGGAGCTCCCTGAAGTGCTCGTCCACATCGGGGTCCGTCATCTCCTCCGAGGGGGACTCGACGACGAGGGGAGGTAGCGGATCCTCCTCGGGTGGCGTGAACATGAGCCTGTTCTCCTCGAGTAGCAAACCTTTCACCTTGACGAGCTTCTCCTCGCCGGGCCTGAGGTTCAGCTTGCACAGCACCCTGTCAGGGAGCGGGACGCAGTAGGAGGGGACCTCCTCGGCCCGGACGGGTAGCTCCACGGTGCCGCTGTAGCTGTAGTCGCTGACGTTCCTTACGAGGAAGCTGATCCACTCGCCCTCCACCAGCTTCTCCACCTCCACTGCGGGAATGCGAAGGGCAACGAAGCCGCCGGGAGGAAGGTAGACGTAGCCGTCCTTGTAGCTGGCCCCCTCGGAAAGGGAAAGCACCTCGTAGGGGGCGTAGATGCGGAGGGGCAATGGGTTCTCGTTGTAGCGCATCACCTCCACGAAGCCCCCGGTCTGGGAGATGACTTCTTCCTCGTAGGGTGCCGGCGCTGCTTGGAACTTTACCAAAAGGCTTCCCCTGCCGCTGTACTTGACCTTCTTGCCCTCCACGCTGGCCACCATCCCGTTGCCCTCCACCTCGTAGCCGTAGTAGCTGAAGGGGATACTTACACTACCCTCCACGGAGACGGGGAGGTTGTTCTTCACCCGCAGCTCCACGGTGGATATGGCCTCCGCCGAGAGGTAGCCGGACCACTCCACGGCCACGAGGGACGCCAGCAGCTCCTTCACCTTCTCGAGGAGGGAGAGTAGCTTGGAGAAGGACCTGTGCAATTCCTCGTAGTTGTAGGGGATCCTGTCGAGCTGGTACAGCTCCAAGAGTAGGTCAGAGAGGCCATACTGTATGAGGACGTCCTCGATCCTTTCGTACAGGTCTTTGTAGCGGAGGTAAGCGGGATCCGAGAGGAACTCGTTGAGCTTGCGCTCGGACTCCCGGGTGCAGCAGGACAGGGCTAGGGCCGGGTCCTCCTCCGAGCAGGGAAGCTCCTCGTTCCAGCGTTCTTCGTAGGTCTTTTTGCAGCTCTCGTAGGCGGCGACCAGGTCCTTGAACTTCCTGTCCATCTCCATGAGCTCGTAGGCCTTGGAACAGGCCCTGACCCTGACGGAGAGGGACTTGTCCCTGTCCTTGGCTATGAGGAGGTTGACGGCGGCCTCGGCCTTTAGGTCGTCAGAGACAAAGCGATGTGAGGAAACGAGGGCGATGCACCCCTGCAGGGCCGTGTCAACTGTATTCAGATACGTGCTCACCTCTCTGTGCAGGTCTTCGAGGCGGGCGTGGTAGTACTTCATCTTCTCCAGTGCGGAGAGGTACCTCACCCGGGACTGGTAGTCGCTATAGGCCAGGAGGAAGTTCCTCTCGAGGGCGTTGGCCTTGGCTATGGCAAAGGAGGGCGTCAGGCTCATCTTCACGCTGAGCTCCCCCACGAAGGTCTTGGAGGGGAGGAAGGAAGCCAGGAGTGACAGGTTCTCCTCCCTCAGGGGTTCGAGGAGCGCGTCGATCTCAGACTTCTTTTCCTCAAAGTCCTTCTTGAGTTCTTTTACCCTCTTGTCGCTCAGGTCCTTGAGGGTTTCGAGGCGGTGGCGGAACGCCCTCACGGAAGCCAAGAGTGAGTTGTTCCTGCCCACCGAGAGGTTCACGTACCTCTCCACGATGCCCGAGAGCGGCACGGACTCGTAGAGCTTCTTCAATTGGTCGAAGTCCGACATCAGGGAGATCAGGCCGGCCAATCTGGGCACGCCCACGCTCACGAGGAAAGAGCCGAAGCGCACGAAGGTCCAGACGGACTCTGCCCGGCTGATGTCCTCCTGAATGTTTGCCAGCGTCCTCAGTTCTTTATATATCCTGCCCAGTTCCGTGCGGGTGCCGCCCTCGCTCATGTCCTTGACGGAGAGCACCATGTCGCTGTAGAGCTGTATCCACTCGGGCTCCGTGCTTTCCCCTATGCCGGCCCTGTTCAGCTCCTCCACCATGGTGGAAAGCTCCACGAGGGCCTTTTGATTGGCCACGTCCGTGCGGTAGACCACCAGGGAGATGCTACTGTGGTAGCTGTTGACGGCGTTGTAGAGCTCGTTGACGCTGTCCGTGATGAGGTTTCCGTTCTCGTCGAGGAAGTCGAGGCTACAAGCCTTGTGGATGAGGTCCAGCTTGCGGCGCAGGTCGTTGACGGCCTGCCAGCTCAGTCCCACGTAGTAGGAGTAGCTGCTCTCGTAGGGATATGCCATCTTCGAACAGGAAGCGATTCCCGAGCAGGAGGGGACATCAAAGCTGGGCTTGAAGTCGGGTGTGACGACGCCACAGAAGTAGAGGGCGGCAAAGGGGTTGAGGAAGAGCTCTGCCGCCAGGGCAAGGACTGCCAGGGCGTCTAGAGCGTCCACATAAAAACACTCCTTTCTTCTGCTTAAAACCGATGGAAGTCTCTTCGCCGATCGTCGAAGGTATGAGGCAGATGGGCATCCGGGAGCTCAACGAAGTCCAGAGGAAGGCCCTGGAGCCCATACTCAGGGGAGAGAACACGCTGATCATTGCCCCGACGGGCTCGGGGAAGACCGAGGCGGCCCTGATCCCCGTTCTCGAGCGTCTTATACATAATAAGTGGGAGCCCATTTCCGTCCTGTACATAACACCCCTCAGGGCCCTCAACCGCGACCTCCTGGAGCGCATCAAGAAGTGGGGGGAGTTGCTGGGCCTGAAGGTGGCCGTGCGCCACGGCGACACCTCCTCCCACGAGCGAAGCAAACAAACCCGGAACCCTCCCCACATACTTATCACTACCCCTGAAACCCTCCAGGCCATTCTGCCCGCCGAGAAGATGGGAGAACACCTGAGGAACGTCAAGGTGGTTATCATCGACGAGGTTCACGAACTTGTGGGAGAGAAGAGGGGCTACCAGCTGGCCCTGGCGCTGGAGAGACTGGCCCTCAGGGCTGGCGAGTTCCAGCGCATAGGGCT
>JAADDC010000055.1 GCA_013154145.1 Candidatus Iainarchaeum sp.
GACCACTACTGCCCCGACTGTCCCCACTACGAGGGGAAGCTCCTTTTGGTGAAGGACTGGAGGGAGTTCATCAACCGCAGCCAGAGAAGCAGGTTCAACCGCTTCCGCTTCAAGGAGGAAGCCGTGCCCGCAGACGGCCGGAGCTTCCGATTTGACGACACCCTCGTGGAGTTCTCGCCGCCCCTGCCCCACGGGGAAGAGGGAACGAAACTGGGTTACGTGATAGCTCTATTCGTGGAGGAGAACCTTGGATTTATTTATACTTCCGACGTGGGCGGCCCCGTGGAGGAAAGGGTGGTGGAGTGGATACTGGAGAGGGAGCCCGACATCGTTTACCTGGACGGATTCCCCGAGTACCTGGGCGGCTACAAGGTGAAAAGTGCCCTCGCCGAGAGAGCCCGGGAAAACCTCATGAGGATCGTCTCTGCCGTGGACGAGGTCATTGTGGATCACCACGCCGCCAGAGGGTTGAAGTTCTACGAGGAGCTGGAGGAGCTGGGTGTCACCACGGCCTCCCGCTACATGTTCGGCGACGACCTGCCCCTGGAGGCGCTGAGGAAGAGGCTCTGGGGTGGACTGGAGCTACCCGCCCGGGAGATCCTCAGGCGTTATAAGGTTTGGGGCGGTGATTAATTCCGTGGAGGAAAAGGCCATCTTCGACAACCTCTGTCCCAACTGTGACGGCGAGATCAATGACGTTCGCCTGAGGATAAAAAACCCCTGTCCGTCGTGTCTCCCAGCGGAGATCGTCCTCGACGACTTCTTCAAGCTCGTGGAGGAGGTTTACGCCCACTTAAAAGATCCTCGGGGCTACGAAACGATTCATCGGGTGATATCAGGCCTCAGGGAGTTCTCCGAGTTCTTCGAGAAGCTGGTGGGTAATAAGCCCTGGAGTGCCCAGCGGACCTGGGCCAAGCGTCTCTTCCTGGGCAAGTCCTTCTCCATCGTGGCGCCCACGGGCGTGGGCAAGTCCCTCTTTGGCGTGGTCTTCGGCCTCTTCCTCACGGAGAGACGCCGGAAAGTGTACATCGTCGTTCCCACCAGCACCCTCGTGAACCAGACGTACCAGCGGGCCCGGGAGCTTTTGGATAAGGATTACATCGTGGCCTTCCACTCGGGCCTGAGCAAGAAAGAGAAGGAAGAAGCCATGGAAAGGATAAGGGAAGGGAAGTTCCGCATGCTCATCACCACCTCCCAGTTTCTGGCCCGCCGCTTCGAGCTCCTCGAGGACAAGCGCTTTGACCTCGTCTACGTGGACGACGTGGACGCCTTCCTCAAGGCCTCCCGCAACATCGACCGGGTGCTGAAGCTCCTGGGGTTCACGGAGGAGATCATAGAAATGGCCTACCAGGTGGTCCTGGAGAAGATACGGCTCCTGAGGGGCAGGGGCGACCCCAAGAAGATCGAAGCCTTAACTAAGAAGATCGAGGCCTTCAAGAGGAGGAGGAAGCTGGGACAGCTGGTGGTGGCCTCCGCCACGGGCAGGGCCCGGGGCCTCAGGGTGAAGCTATTCCGGGAGCTCCTGGACTTCGAGGTGGGCTCCTCCCGGGCCAATCTCAGGAACGTGGTGAACGCCTACACGGAGCTCTCGGACGACGGCTTCGCGGAACTGATAGAAAAACTCGGGACGGGCGGCATCGTCTTTGTGGCCACCGTGTACGGAGAAGAGAAGGCAAAGGAGCTGGTGGAGCTCCTCAAGGAGAGGGGGATAAGGGCGGAGTTTGGTGGCGGGAGTAAAGCCGTCAAGGCGCTGGAGCGCTTCGCCGCCGGAGAGGTGGACGTCCTCGTGGGGAGTGCTTACTACTACGGCACCCTCGTGAGGGGCATAGATCTACCCGAGCGGGTGAGATACACAGTGTTCTACGGCGTTCCGCGCTTCCGCTTTGGCCTGGACCTGGAGGGGATCACGCCGGGACGTCTCGCCTTCCTCTTAGACATCCTCTATGACGTGGTGGGCGACTCCAAGCTGAGGGTGCTGGCCAACCGGCTCCGGCGCTACGGGAGAGAGGAGGATGTGGAGGAGGGCCGGAGGATTGCGAGGGAGCTCCTCTCAAGGAGAGAAGTCATCGAGAAGCTCAAGGAGCACCCGGACATCATCATCGAAGAGGAAGAAGGAGACCTGCGCATCATCATCCCGGACTACAAGACCTACGTGCAGGGCTCGGGGCGGGCATCGCGCATGTACGCGGGAGGCATCACCAAGGGGCTCAGCGTGCTCCTGGTGGACCACTGGAAGGCCTTCGAGATGCTCAGGAGGATCATGTTCAACCTCTACAACGAGGAGTTCCTCCCGCTGGAGGAAATAGACCTGGAGAAGTTGTTGAAGGAAATTGATGAAGATAGAAAAAGGGTGAGGGAGGCCGGGCGCTGGGAAGACCCGGTGAAGACGGTCCTCTTCATCGTGGAGTCTCCCAACAAGGCCCGGACCATCGCCCGCTTCTTCGGAAAGCCCTCCGTGTACAGGCTCGGAACCATAAGGAGCTACGAGGTGGCCACGGGCAAGTACATACTCAACGTGGTGGCCACCAGGGGTCATATGTATGACCTGGTGGTGGACAGGGGCTTCCACGGGGTGCTGGTGAACCACCGCATTATCCCCATCTACACCACCATCAAGGTCTGCCGGAAGTGCGGCACCCAGACCACCCTCAACGTCTGTCCCCGCTGCGGCACGGACGAGTACCTGGAGGACGCCAAGGACAGGGCCAACGCCCTGAGGGTACTATCCCTCGAGGTGGACAGCGTCATTATAGGTACGGATCCCGACACGGAGGGTGAAAAGATTGCTTGGGACGTCTACCTTACGGTCTCCCCATACGTGGCGGAGATCCACAGGGCCGAATTCCACGAGGTGACGCGCAACGCCATACTTCAAGCCCTCGAGGAGCTCAGGGACATCAACGAGAACCGGGTAGACGCCCAGATCGTCAGAAGGATAGAGGACCGCTGGATTGGTTTCGAGTTGTCCCAGAAGCTCTGGGCTGTGTTCAAGAACCGCAACCTCTCGGCAGGACGTGTCCAGACACCTGTCCTCGGCTGGATCATCCAGCGCTACGAGGAGCACAAGAGGAACATCGCCGTGTTTCTCTCGGTACTATGGGATGGCCAGAGGACGGTCTTCGAGACGCCCTTCAAGAGCTTGAATGAGGCGGAGGAATACGGAAAAAGTGGTAAGGTCCGTGTCCGCCTCCTGGAAAGAAGAAAGGAGGAGCGGAACCCCCAGCCGCCCTTCACCACGGACACCATGATACGGGAAGCCGGCAACCGCTACAACTTCGGGGCCAAGTACATCATGGACCTGGCCCAGGACCTCTTCGAGGCAGGTCTCATCACCTACCACCGCACGGACTCAACGCGGGTGTCGCCCGTGGGCATAGCCCTGGCCCGGGAGTACATTTCTTCTAAATACGGCGAGGAGTACTTCCACGGTAGAAGCTGGGGGGAGGGCGGCGCCCACGAGGCCATCAGGCCTACCCGGGCCCTGGACACCGAGACGCTCATCCGGTACATCAGGGAAGGGGAGATCGTTGTGGAGGGGTTGGGCCGCGACCACTTCCGTCTCTACGACCTCATCTTCAAGCGCTTCATAAAGAGCCAGATGAAGGCGGCGGAGGTGGTAATCGGCCGCTACGAGATAGCCCTCGAAGCTCTAAAGGAAGAGGAGGAGCGTATCATTGAGATCATCTTCCCGGGGTGGATGATCGTGGACGGCGTGAAGCCGGAGCCGCTCCCGGAGGGCGTCTTCGACGTGAAGGAAGTGCGGGCCTTCAAGGCCTCCAAGGTACCTCTCTACACCCAGAGCGACGTGGTGGCCCTCATGAAGGAGAGGGGCATCGGCAGACCGTCCACCTACGCCACCATCATCCAGAAGCTGCTGGAGCGGCGCTACGTGATGGAAAGCAAGGCCAAGCGGAAGCTGTACCCCACCCAGCTGGGCATCCAGGTCTACAACTATCTCATCTCCAAGTTCCCGGACCTGGTGTCGGAGGAGCGGACCCGCATGCTGGAAAAGATCATGGAGGAGATAGAGGAGGGGAAGAGGGACTATCAGGAGGTCCTGAGGGAGCTCTACAGGGAGATACTGTCCACGCGCGGAATAATCTAAAGGGTTTAAAACTTGACGAACACCAATCTTCCCATGATCACCAAGCGATGCATTTCTTGCGGGCGCGAGGTGGGGCCCGGCGAGTACGTGGCCTTCAAGTGTCCCGTCTGCGGAGCGCCCATCGTCAGGTGCTTGGAGTGCAGGGCCAGGGGCACCACCTACGTCTGCGTCTCCTGCGGCTTTGAGGGACCCTGAGGTGAGAAGATGGGTGAGGTGTTAGTGGTCTTCAAGGTGTATCCAAACGAGCCCGAAGATCTGGAAAAAATCAAGGAGAAGATCCCGCAGGTCCTCCCCTCCAAGGCCCAGCTGGTGGAGATCCGCGAGGAGCCCATCGGCTTTGGCTTCTCGGCCCTCCTGGTGGGCGTGAAGATGCCCGACGAGGGGGGCATTCAGGCCGAGGTGGAGGAGGCCATCGCCTCCATCGAAGAAGTGGACTCTGTGGAGGTGGAGAGGGCCACCCTCATATGAGCGCCTTCACCCTCTCCACGAATTCTTTCATTCTCTTCCAGTGGGAGCCTTTCCAGTAGATCTGGCCGCAGTTGGTGCAGATCCAGAACTCCTCGTGGCTCATGTAGACCCCCACGGGTACCTGTCCCTTTACCTCCTCCTTGGAGGCCCTCCTGAGCAGGCCGTTGCAGCGGGGGCACCTCTCCAGCGAGGGAACCTCCCTGAGCTCTATGAGGCCCTTCTTCACCAGGAAGGCCAGCTGTTCCTCCACATCCTTGCCTTCCACGAGGACGGCCTCTACTCCCTCCTTCTTTGCCCTTTGGTAGAGCTCCTTGTCCTTCGTCAGGAGAACACGCCCCTCGTCCTCCGCTATGTCCAAGAGGTAGTCGTCGTCCACGAAGGGCAGATCAGCGGCAGAAACAGTGTCGTAGCCAAGCAGCCTAAGCCACTCGGCGAGTTTTCCCAGCATGGCGTCCGCCAGGAACCTCATCCCTTCCACGCCCCAACCTCATCAGCAATAAATGTTGTGCGTTGGTTATATAATCCTAATGATCCGGCAGCTGGCCCTCATGAACTGGCGCTCCCACGGGGAGAAGAACGGATCCTACGGCACGGTCATCGAATTTGAGGAGGGACTCAACGTCATTTACGGCGTCAACGGCAGCGGCAAGAGCTCCGTGGCGGAGGCCATCGCCTACGCCCTCTTTGGAGAAGCCAGCTTTTCCAAGGTTCTCCGGAGCGGCAAGAAGGAGGGGAAGGTAAGGCTGCTCTTCGAGGCCGACGGCCTCTACGAGGTGATACGGACCTTCTCCCTGAGGGGAACCCTGGACGCCGAGCTCTTCAGGCTCGAGGGGAACAGGAAGAGGCCTCTCGTTCTCCAGAAGTCCCGGGAGGTGACGCGCAAGGTCGAGGAGATCCTCGGGATAAGCAAGGAGCTCTTCTTCAGGGGGGTTTACGGGGCCCAAAATCGCATACTGGAGCTCTTTGAAAAGAGGGGGCTGGCCCGGGCTGAGATCTTCGACGAGATCCTTGGCCTCAGGGAACTGAATGACGTGAGGAAGTTTTTGGTAAAGATCCGGAACGCCGTCGAGCGGGAGCTCAGCCTGAGGGAACCTGGGAGACTATTAAGGGAGAAGAAAGAGCTTGCAAACGAGCTCGACGCTCTCCGGGAGGAGTACCTGTTAAAGCTAAAGGGGCTGGAGAATCAAAGGGCTCTCCTCGACGAGAGGCGGTCCCTCTTGGAGGAAAAGAGGAAGGAGCTGGAGGCGCTCCAGCCAGCGGTCACGGAGGCAGAGGAACTAGAAAAAACGGCACAGTCCCTTCGCTCCTCCGCCGAGACACTGAAATCTCAGATAAAATACCCGGACGTGGAGCCCGGGCACGTGGCGGAACTCCCGCATCTGGAGGAATCCCTGGGGCACGCGGAGCTTCTCGACAGAAGGGCCCAGCTGCTGAGGGGTGAGATCCGCTCCCTGAGAGAACAGCTCCAGTCCATAGAACTCCCCGAAGGCGTGGACGTGGAAGGTATTCGAGAAAAACTGG
>JAADDC010000052.1 GCA_013154145.1 Candidatus Iainarchaeum sp.
GAGCTATAACTCTTTGGAGTGCCAAGGTTTTAAAAACTTCTCAGGGCTGTTCCTGCAGTCTCTGGAGCAGCTCCACCACCCGCTGGATGGTGCGGGAGGCGTCGGGGAACTGACGCCGCAGTTCCAGATGTCCCCTCTCCAGGAACTTCTTTATCATATTTTCGTTGCCAGCAAAACGACGTTTGAGATAGTAGAGCAGTTCATCAACGAGGATTTCTCTGCTCTTTTCGTCCGCACGCTCGATTCGTTCCAAGTACTGGCCCACGTGGAGCAAGTCCCTATAAACCTTCCACTGCCGTCGCCCGTAATTACCTACACCTGTCGCGTACCTCACGATCCTGTGGATCTTGCCTGCTATTGGGTGAAACTTATCGCTGGAGGCGGTCCCCCTCTTTACGGATGCCCTGATGCCGGTGAGCTTCCTTAAGAGAAAGCCCACCAGCTCGCGCTCTTCCCGAGAGCCCTGAACGAACACGTCAATGTCCCCAGGGTTCTCCACACCTAACCTTACACTACCGTATATCTCTGGCTTGATGTTCGTGGCCATGCGAATGAGGGCGGCTGCGTATCCGGGATCGACGCGCTCCCTATTCTTTATTATTTTCACAATCTCTCGGATTGCTTCCTCGGGCGTGTAGCCATAACTTACCAGAAGTTCGGATGTATCCCTCTTCGCGGGGAACTGGATCCCCCGCTCGGTAATAACTACTTCCGGGCCCTCTTTTCCATTTTCCCTGTGAAGGAGGTTCCCGACCACGCGAATCACTCCACTTCTATCCACACTAACTTCCTTTACCTTCACAACTAGGGGTTCTTTTGCTGGAACATCTTCGTGGCGTACGTGAATGACCTCTCCGGGACGAACCTTTTCTCGACGTAGCTCGGAGGGCTTGAGCAACCGGACCACAAAATAAAACGGGTATATAAACTTAAAGCAGGGGACGATCTACAGCCGAGCGAATCAGCTCCCCGAGCCTTTCGAACTCTCCTTGATCTTCTGCTTCCCAGAAGAGGCGCCACTTGCCAGGCTCCGAGCCGGACCTTCTGACCACTATCCGGGATCCGTCCTTCCTCATGTCGAGGCCATCCGTGTCAATCACCTCGTCCGGGTCGAAGAGCTGAAGCAGCCGCTCATCAAGGTCCTGGATCCCCTTCACGCTTTTCACACCGCTGCTGGGCCACGGAACGTACTCCGATTGAAAGTCTGCGTCCACGATGCGGGCGTAGCTTAGGAAGGCATAGAGGCTGTCGTCGATGTAGTTGAACTCCTTGAAGCCGTAGTGGCCCGAGTACTCCCCGAAGAAGTCGGCACCCTTCTCCTTGGCCATCTTCCGCAGGAATATTCGGCCCGTCCGGCTCCTATAAACCCTTACACCGATATCTTCGAGGTATCTTTCCAGGGAGAGGGAGATCATGGTGTCGATGACCACGCGTTTTACCCCATAGAACTGGGCCACGTCGGCGATCACCTCTTCGGGTTTTAATATGCGGCCGTGGCGCTTGAAGACGATGCGGTCGGCGTCGCCGTCCAGGACCGCCCCGAAGGGAACGGGATGGTCAAGTATGTCCTTCTGGGCGTCAGGGACTGTGGGGTCCGGCGAGTGGCGGGGAAACCTGCCGTCTGGCTGGTAGTTCAGGAAAACCACCCTGAGCTTCCTTTCCATCACGGGGGCCTCCAGGTAGCCCACGCCGTTGGAGAAGTCCACCACGGCCTCCACGTCCATCTCCGGGAAGCGCTCAAACTCGTCGTAGTAGTCAAAGAGGAAGGAGCGATCGTAGTGGAGGTTGTGGGGATTGATACCACCCTTCGCTTCCTCGTAGAAGCTCCTCAGCCCCTGAATTTCCTCGTGGCTCCAGCTGTCGCCGCCGGGATGGGTGAACTTTATCCCTATGTACTCGGGCGGGTTGTGGGAGGCCGTTATCTGCAGCGTCTCGGCACCCTCCTTCCAGGCATAGTAGACGCTCATGGGGGTGGTTGTGATGCCTATGTCGATGACGTCGCCGCTGAGGCCCTCCAGCAGGTGGTAGAAAACCAGGTGGGAGGAGTAGCGGGCGTCCTTGCCCACGGCGATGGGGACGTCGCCGACGGCCCGCCGGACGGCGTCTCCGAGGCGCCGGACAGTTTCCACCGTGAGATCCTTGCCCCAGATACCTCGAACGTCGTAGCGACCGAACATCGAGGTCAAAGAAAAAGGGGAGAAAGGCTTAATAACCGAAGAGCTTCTGGAGCAGTGCCTGCTCCCAGCGGTCCTTCTGCTCCGTGTAATCTCGCTTGGGCTCAGGATCTTTAGTACCTTTGGGTCCTTCCGGGGTGAACTCCAGCTGGAAGCGGATGCTCTCCGTGGCGAGCTCGCCGCTGAGGTTTCCTGCGTAGGCCCAGCCCACGAAGCGGTAGGTCTCCCTCAGGCGCTGGCCAAGACCCAGATCCTCGAGGACCTGGGAAGCCGCTATGCGGGCAGAGATGGACGTTACCTCCGAGTTCTTGGGGAAAGGCAGCTTCGCCACGTCCCCCACGGCGAAGACGTCGTCGTATTCCTTTAGTCGCAGGTCTTGAGGACCCCGGACCTCCAGGAAGCCCGGACCGAGAGGAGAGTTGCCCGCGTTTGGCGGCAGAACCACGGGGAGGTCTACCTTCTCTTCACCGCCGGAAAGAATAACTTTATTCCCCTCCATAGAGAGCAGCTCCGTTCCCGTAACGAAGTCTATGCCCACCTCCTCGAGGCGCTCTTTCCAGATGTCGTGGATGACGGGTGGCTGGAGCTTGGGGTTGGCGTCCACAAAGAGGATGTCCACCTTGTCTCTTACGCCCCGGTGTCTCAAAACCATGTCGATGGTGAAGGCCGTCTCCAGGGGAGCCGGCGCGCAGCGATAGGGCTGCTTCGGGGCGTAGACCAAAATCCTTCCCTCCTTGATGCGCCAGATGGCGTCCCTGAGATCATAGAGGCGCCCCAGCTCGTAGACGTTCAGGGAGGCCTCGCTGCCGGGGATGGCCACGTAGTCGTACCTTATCCCCGTGGCCACGATGAGGTAGTCGTATTCTATACTTCTCCCGTCGGAAAGGTTGACCAGGCGGTTGTCAGGGTCCACCGAGAGGGGACGGTCGACGATGACGTCGGCGTGCTCCCTCACCCGGCGATAACCCCTCACAATACGGTCAAGATTTTGTTCTCCGCTGAGTATCAGGGGCCGTGAAGGACCGCTAACGTAATGTTCAGAGGCGGTGACGAGGAGGGGCCTCACCCCCTTCCACGAGAGGTAAAGGGACGCCTCCAGTCCGCCAACACCCCCACCGATGACCACCACCTTCGCCATGCAGTTAACGGCGTTAAAAGAGGTTAAAAATTATATCTTCGCGCGCCCGCTCGTCGAACAGCAACAAACCCTCAATCAACCGACAGGGGTAATATTTAATATAAAAGCAACCTAAGATGATAATATGGAGAGAATTGAAGTAAATCCTCGAATCCTAGGTGGAAAGCCCGTTATAAAAGGCACGAGAATTCCCGTTTACCTTATAATAGAGCTTCTTGCGGCGGGGATGAGTTCTAAAGATATAATAGAAGAGTATCCTGAGCTCACGGAGGAAGATGTAAAGGCTGCCGTTGAATACGCAGCCAGAATGCTGAAGGGTGAATTCGTTGAAGTTCCTGCTTGACGAAAATGTACCTTACTCGCTCTATCGCTTTTTAAAAAAGCAAAAATACGATGTCCTGCGCGTACAGGACATCCAGTGTGGTCTCCCTGACATAGAACTACTTAAAAATCAGCTTTTTCGAGAACCCCCGCAGTGCGTACAGCCGAAGCACAAGAGCTGTGGTGCGGCCGATCTCTGATCGGCCTCGGCCCGCGATCAACCGGCGGGCCGGTTGCACGGAGCTCCATAGGGAGCGCCGGGGGTGGGATTTGAACCCACGCGGGGTTGCCCCCACCGGATCTCGAGTCCGGCGCCTTGGTCCGCTCGGCCACCCCGGCACCCGCGCAGCCCAAGTAATTCTGGCTAGATCATCTTAAAGGGGTTGGACCGCCTTAAAAGATTAACAGCGTTAATTGTAGTGGTGGGAGGATGATGGAGCGTATAAGGGGTTTTCTCCGGGAGGTCGGAGCAAAGGCGGGGATAGAGGACTGGATCATAGAGGCGCTCTCCCGTCCCGAGAAGGTGTACAAGGCGACGCTGCGGGTGAAAATGGATGACGGGAGTGTAAGGTTCTTCCCTGCCTACAGGGTGCAGTACAGCACGGCCCGGGGACCCGCCAAGGGCGGCATAAGGTTTCACCCAGCCGTCACCGAGGAGGAAGTCACAGCCCTCGCCTTCTGGATGACTATAAAGAACGCCGTGGTGGATCTGCCCTTCGGAGGGGGCAAGGGTGGCGTGGCAGTCAACCCCAAGGAATTGAGCAGAACCGAACTCGAGCGCTTAAGTAGGGCCTACGTGAGGGCCTTCGCGGACGTCCTCGGCGTCGACAGGGACATCCCGGCCCCCGACGTCTACACGAACCCCCAGATCATGGCCTGGATGCTCGATGAGTTCGAGACGATAAAGCGAAGGAGCGAGCCGGGCTTCATCACCGGCAAGCCCGTGGCGCTGGGTGGCTCTGAGGGCAGGAACATCGCAACGGCCCTGGGAGGCTTCTTCGTGGCGGAAGAGGTGCTCAAGGACCTCGGCATCGAGAGGCCGACGGTGGCCGTGCAGGGCTTTGGCAACGCCGGCAGCAACTTCGCCCGGCTCGCGGCGGAGGCTGGCTGGAAGGTGGTCGCCGTGAGCGACTCGAGGGGAGGGGTCTACGATCCCGATGGTCTGGATGTAGAGGAGCTCCTGAGGGTGAAGAAAGAGAAGGGGAGCGTGATCCACTACGAGAGGAGGAAGAAAATAAGCAACGAGGAGTTGCTCACCCTCGACGTGGACCTCCTGGTCCCGGCGGCCATAGAGAACGTCATCACGGAGGAAAACGCGGGAGACGTCAGAGCAAGAATCGTCCTCGAGCTGGCCAACGGTCCCACCACCCCCGAGGCCGACAAAGTGCTTCAAGAAAGGGGCGTGGTGGTGGTTCCCGACGTGCTGGCGAACGCCGGCGGCGTGACGGTGTCCTACTTCGAGTGGGTGCAGAACCGCAGCGGCGAGCGCTGGAGTTTCGAGAGGGTGAAGGACGAGCTGTCCAAGAAGATGAAGAAAGCCTACGCGGAGGTGAAGGAGCGGGCAGGGGATCTCAGGAAGCTCAGGGAAGGGGCCTACGCATTGGCCCTGGAGAGGGTGGCCGAGGCCCTGCGCTGGAGGTCCTGACAGCCCTTTATTCCTTTCCCCTCTTTTTCCTCCGTGAAGCGCAGGGACGTCTACCTGCTGGGAATCACGTCCATGATCAACGACGCCTCCAGTGAAGGCGTCTACACACTGCTCCCTCTGCTTCTAAAGGATCCCTTCCTCGTGGGCGTCGTGGGGGGCATATTCAACGGTCTGGCCTACATGATCAAGCCCCTCTCGGGTTATCTCTCTGATCGTTGGGGGAGGGCCAAGCCCCTGATAGCCTTCGGATACGTAATCTCCTCACTCGCGCGGACGCTCATAGCATTCCTCCCAAAACTGCTCGTTCCTCTGGCGGTGATCGTTGACCGCATAGGAAAGGGCATAAGGGACGCCCCCAGGGACGCACTCCTCTCCCTTTTTCCCCGGAGAGGGTGGGCCTTTGGCCTCCACAGGGCCCTGGACACCACGGGAGCCATCATCGGCGTGCTGCTGGCCACCACCCTCATCTCCGTTCTCTCCCTCGACACGAGGGAGGCCATCCTTTACCTCGGACTGCTGGGCTTCCTGGCCCTGCTTCCCCTGCTTTTCATCGAGGAGCCGCGGCGTCACAGGATAAACAAGAACCTTAGGGAGTCCATAAGAGAAAGCAGGGAGGAGCTGGGCTTCACCTTCTGGATAACCGTGATGGTGGGGCTCT
>JAADDC010000065.1 GCA_013154145.1 Candidatus Iainarchaeum sp.
TTCAGGGCCTCCTCGAAGTCCTCCTTGGACACACACTTGATGCTGCCCTTGCCCTCGCGGACGGCCCTCCTGATGGCGTTGAGGCCTGCCTCCTTGCAGACGGCGGCGATGTCCGCGCCCGTGTAGCCCTCCGTCCTCTTGGCCAGCTCCTTGAAGTCCACGTCATCACAGATCTTCATCTTCCTGGTGTGGACCCTGAATATCTGCTCCCTGGCCTTCTCGTCCGGCGGCGGCACGTAGATGATGCGGTCGAAGCGACCGGGCCTCAGGAGAGCCGGGTCGAGCAGGTCAGGCCTGTTGGTGGCTGCCATGATGATGACGTCCTTCAGGGAGGCGATGCCGTCCATCTCCGTAAGCAGCTGCGCCACCACACGCTCGGTTACCCTGTTCACGTCCGTGCCCCTCGCCGGCGCAATGGCGTCGATCTCGTCGAAGAAGATCACGGAGGGCGCCACCAGCCTTGCCCTGTGGAAGATCTTCCTGATGGCCCTTTCGCTCTCTCCCACCCACTTGGACAGTATCTCTGGACCCCTCACAGGTATGAAGTTGGCGTTGGCCTCCGTTGCAACGGCCTTGGCCAAGAGGGTCTTACCAGTGCCTGGGGGACCGAAGAGGAGGATGCCCTTGGGTGGTTCGATGCCCGCCTCCTCGAAGAGCTTCGGATACTTGAGGGGCCACTCCACGGCCTCCCTGAGGGCTTCCTTGACATCCTCGAGGCCACCGATGTCGTCCCAGCGTACCTTTGGCACCTCCACCATCACTTCCCTCATGCCAGAGGGCTCCACCCTGAGCAGCGCCTTCTCGAAGTCCTCCTTCGTGACCCTCATCTTCTCCAGGAATTCCTTGGAGAGAGGCTCCTCGCCCAGCTCCTTGATGTTGGGCAGGTACCTCCTGAGGGCTATCATGGCAGCCTCCTTGGCAAGGGCCGCCAGGTCTGCACCCGTGTAGCCGTGGGTCTTGTCGGCGATCTCGTCCAGCATCACGTCCTTGAGCTCGTACTGCAGCCTCCTGAACTTCTCGGGAGAGAGCATCTCCTTGGCGATCTTCTCGGCCTCCTTGGGGTCCTTCAGGTCCTTGATCTTTTCGTACAGCTTTTTGAACTCCTCGTCGTCCTTGGCCAGCTTCTCCACGACGCTCTTCACGACCTCCATGTCGTAGAACACGTCTATGGGCATTCTGCGGGTGTGGATGTGGAGGATCTCCTTGCGGCCCTCCCTGTTGGGCAGGCCAATCTCGATCTCACGGTCGAAGCGACCGGGCCTACGGAGGGCTGGGTCTATGGCGTCGGGGCGGTTGGTGGACGCGATGACGATGACCTGTCCCCTGCCCTTGAGGCCGTCCATGAGGGTGAGCAGCTGCGCCACCAACCTCTTCTCCGTCTCTCCAGTGACCTCTTCCCGCTTGGGAGCTATGGCGTCGATCTCGTCGATGTAAATGATGGCCGGCGCGTTCTTCTCCGCCTCCTCGAAGATCTTTCTTAGATTCTGCTCGCTCTCGCCGTAGTACTTGGAGACGATCTCGGGGCCGTTGATGGAGATGAAGTAGGCGTCACTCTCACAGGCCACAGCCTTGGCCAGAAGGGTTTTACCAGTACCCGGAGGACCGTAGAGGAGCACGCCCTTGGGGGGTTCTATGCCCAGCCTCTGGAACACCTCGGGGTGCTTCAGAGGAAGCTCCACCATCTCCCTGATGAGCTCGATCTCCCTCTTCAGGCCACCAATATCCTCGTAGGTCACACAGCCGCTCCTGTCCTTGTCAGGCTTCTCCTTGACCTCTATCTTCGTGTCCTCGGAGACGAAGACCACGCCCTTGGGGTCCGTCCGGGAGACGACGGCCCTCACGCCAATGGTCTCGAAGTAGCCGGGCACGTAGACGGGTATGGTGATGATGTCCCCCTCCGTGAGGGGCCTCTCGAGCAGGTACTCCCTCAGGGAGTCCCTGTCAAGCCTCTTGAGGATTTCGGCGCTCTCCTCGTCTGCGGGGGCGAGAACGACCTTCTTGGCAGGCTTCTTCTCCTTCACGGGAAGAACCTCAACCTCTTCGCCCTCAGAGGCCCCCGCGGACCTCCTGAGGTCACCGTCCATCCTTATGATGTCGGGGTTCCTCTCCTCGTCCTCCCTGTAGAGCCTGAAGGCCTTGGCCACCGTTTCCTTCTCACCCTTAATGAGTATGAAGTCTCCGGAGGCTATGCCCAGCTCCCTGAAGGCCCAGGAGGGCAGTCTCGCGATGCCCCTGCCCACGTCCTGCTGGTAGGCCCGGGCAACCCTCAGCTTCACCTTCTTTGCCATCCATCTCACCTCCCAAGGCTTTCATCTATCCTTCGGGCAACGTCCCGGAGCTCCTGGAGTAGCTCCATCACGTCCCTCTCGATGTGCTCCAGGAGCTCCTGAAGGTTGCGTCCCCGAAGCTCATATTGGTTGCCACGTTTTATTAGGATACCGGCGTCCATTAGGCGGCCGACGTGGTATATGACGGTGGTCCTTTTGGCCACGCCCCTGGCCAGCTCCCCCGAACTCATGGCCCCCTCCCTCAGCATCTTCAGTAGGATCTCCCTGTAGATGTGGAGCTTCCTGCCGAAGCCCAGGGAGCTCAGCAGGTAGTTCAGCAGTTCGTCGGGGCTGTCGTGGGGGCGCTTTTTCTGCTTCACCAGCGTGATGCGCAGCAGTCCCACGCCACCACCGTTCCCGGTTACTGTCGAATTTTTGTTGACAACCCTTTTTAAAGATTGGGCACATAAAGTATTTCGGGAGGAAGGAGGTGGGAGCCATGACGAGGAGGTGGATCAGAATCTAGGCCATCTCCCCGTCGTGGTGTCCTTCCTCCTTCTTCCCATTTACGCTCGCGGAGGTGATCGAATGTTCTACGACCCCTTCGAGGAGTTGAGGAGGCTTCACAGGGAGCTGGACCGCTTCTTCGGTCAGGTCTTTGGCAGGATCGGCTCTCCCGTGATGATCAGGGAACCCGCCATCGACCTCATCGACGAGGGAGATCACTTCCTGCTGGTGGTGGAGCTCCCCGGCGTGAAGAAGGAAGACGTGGAGCTCTACGTGAACAGGGACAGCGTCACCATCAAGGCCGAGAAGAGGGGCCGCGAAGAAAAGAAGGGCGGCAACTACTACGTCAGGGAAAGGGTTTACTCTGCCTTCTACAGGACCATCACGCTCCCGGAGCCCGTGATACCCGAGGAGACGAAGGCCAGGTTCAACAACGGCGTGCTGGAAGTCATTTTGAAGAAGGAGAGGCCGCGCCTGGAGGGCGAGGAAAAGGGCTACCGCGTGAAGATCGAGTAAAAGCACTTCCCTCCCTTTATTTTTGTGCGCGGCTACCTATCCACAACACTCGGCGCCGCCATGCTGTTCCTCCTGGTTCTGGCCTACGGAGCGTGGTTCTCCCTGAAGGATTTGGATCGCTCCGTCACCGAGTACATCCTCACCGTAAACGACGTTTACGAGAGGGCGGCCCTCGAGAACAACATCTACGTGCTCCTGAGGTCCAAGCTCGAGTTATGTAGAACTCTCCTGGCCAAGGGAGAGGTAAGCCTCCCCCAGTGCTCGGCGCTGGTGAACGCGGAATTAACCGCGTTGCTTCTCTCGAAGGATATAAATGTCTCCCCTCCCGTGATTCAGCCCGTCCTGAAACCAGACCTCCGCTTCGTCTTCGTGAAGGACGTGGAGGGCTGGATAGGCAGGGCAAGGTTTTACATACCCGCCGGGGCGGAGGTGGGACCTTGAAGGTGGAGCTCGTCATCCTCGCTGCCCTCACACTCTTCCTCCTTTCCCTGATAGCTTCTTTACCGGTGCCTTCCACGGACAGATTGATCCTGACCTCCTGCTCGGTCCTCGTGGACCTTTCCTCCATCCACGGGGCCAGCGTGGAGCTACCCTGCTCCCTGGAGGAAGGAAAGCTCGTCTACGGGGAGGAGAGCGTGACCATCTCCTCCACGTCCTACGGGGTGGTGGTGAAGGGTGAACATTGGCCTGCTCCTTGAAGTGCTGGTGGTGGCCGTTGTCCTCGTCTTCCTCCTCGCCCTTTTCTCCCTCCACTACTTTGCCCTGACGGAGTTACTTCTCAACGAGAAGGAGAATGTGCGGATAATGGAAGCCCTGGCCATCTCTGATCGGCTGGTTTCTTCACTCCTGGCAGAGGAGCGCATGGGTGTGTACGTGAACAATCTGGTGGACTGCGGGAAGCTTCCCTCCGTCTGTGACGACCTCAATGGCATCTACGTTTCCTGCGGCCCCTTCTCCTGCGGTTCCCCCGAGGACAAGCTTATCGTCCGCCGGATCGTCCTCTACGGAGGAAACCCAACCGTCCTGGAGGTGGGCATCCCGTGAGGTCACAGGTGCTCCTGCTGGAGGCGCTGCTCGTCTTTGCAGTATTAACTATGTTGCTGGTCCTCTCCGTTCCCCTCCACGTGGAGACCTCGGAGCTCCTGAGGACCGTCAGGGAGAAGGACCTTGAGCAGGTCAGGCGGCTTCTATCGAGCAGTCCCTAAGGATAAAGGTCTTTCCGCTGCCGCCGCCCTCGCAGTTCACCTCCACGCAGAGATCCTTCCAGCAGAGCTTCCCCTCGGAGCAGAGGAGGTTCACCTCGTAGGGGGCGTAGACCTTGGCGCCGTCCAGCACGTTGCAGGCTTTCATCCGGTCCTCTATCACGGTGCTCAGGTACTTCAGGTGCATGAGGCGCAGTCCCCTCTCGGCAGTGTCATAAAGAGTATAGAAAGCCGAGAGAACGATCACGAGAAGACCGGCTATCACGGCGGCGTTGATGAGGGTGTCTACGGTTACCTGTCCCCTCATTTCACCCACTCAGCATCTGGTCGATGATGTCGTTCAATTCCCCGGTGGCCTCCTCGTACTTGGCGCCCATGGCCTCGGCGGAGCTCTGCATCTGGGTGAAGACGTAGACGGCCAGGGCTGCCAACACAGCTATAACGATGAGGAGCTCGGCCGAAACCTGGGACCTCATGCTATTACTTTTCTGCGAAGTCCATAAAACCCAAGCCTAAAAACATTACCTTCCAGTCTTCAGCGTGGACAGGCGGGAAGTCTTGGAGCTCATCATTTCGTGGCTCACCCTCTCTGTGGCCTTCGCCTGGAACCTGAACCCCACCCTCTTCTTCTACTCGCTTCCCTTCTACCTCCTCGCCGTTGGCACGGCCTTCGTTCTCCACGAGCTGGCCCACCGGGTGGTGGCCAACCACTTTGGCTATCCCGCCCGCTACGTCATGTGGAAGGAGGGGTTGCTGCTGGCCCTCGGCCTGGCCATACTCACCAACGGGCGCTTCGTCTTCGCCGCCCCGGGAGCCGTCTACATCTTCGGCCATCCCCGGGAGGACGAGAACGCCCTCATATCCCTCGCCGGCCCCTTCACGAACCTCGTCATTGCCTACCTCTTCTTCTTCCTGGCCCTTTCCCTCCCGCCGTCCTCGTCCCTCTTCGCGCTATTGCTCTCCCTGGCCAAGGTGAACGCCTTCATAGGCTTCTTCAACATGATGCCCATCTACCCCCTCGACGGATCCAAGATACTGCCCTGGAACCCCTTCGTTTACTTCGTCACGCTGCTTCTCTTCACACCCCTGGTGTTTATGTAGACAACTGTCACCACCCGGGTTAATCCAAGCCTATAAATACCCCCTCCCTCTCTTACCATTGCGCACGGATGAGGGGGTGTAAGCGAGAGGGGATGAAGGAAGGTGGGCGGTGCCGGAACGAAGCCCACCCGGCGTAGGGGACGAGGAGATGTGGAGAGGTTCCGGCACCGCCCAAGGATTAAATAAGGAAACCCTCTAATTCTCCCATGGCCCGCAACCTCATATCCATCGTCCGTTCAATGCTTGATTCTGGCGCCTCCGTCGAGGAGATCGTTCGCTCCCTCCGGGACATGGGCATCCCCGAGGACGAGGCCCGTCGCCTCAT
>JAADDC010000034.1 GCA_013154145.1 Candidatus Iainarchaeum sp.
TTGCCGGCGGCAATCCCATCTCCTCCCGCTTCTTGTTCAGCGGGTGGTCCTTGAGGAACTCGTGGGCGTGTATGACGATCCAGTTGAGTATTCGTCCCGTGGACTCGTCCTCGGAAAAACGGATGGGCTGGCCCTCCACCTGCGGATCCAGGTCCGGGACGGGCTTCAACAGCTCCCCGCTGATGACGAGGACCCCTCTATAACCTTCGTAGGCCAGAAGCCTCACCCTCACACCAAACGGATTGGCGTTGAGGACCTCCTCCAGCTCCTTGGCCATCTGGGGGATGAACTCTCCCCGGCGCCCGGCACGCCTGTCCAAAACCACGTAGTTCTCGTCCACGGTGGCGAAGTTTATCCGGAAGGCCACGTCGTTGGGCCCCAGCTCTATGCCCGCCCCGAAGGCCTCCAGGACGCCCCTGCCGGGGTAGTCCTCCTCGTCGTAGCCGAAGATGAGGGTGTGGGCCAGACCGCTACCAATGGGAACACCGGGGGAGAGGGGATAGTGTAGGCCGCAGGAGCCCTCGCGGGCCAGCTCGTCGAGGGTGGGCGTCTTGGCCGCCTCCAGAGGTGTTAACCTTCCGGAGGCTCTTCTATCCCCGAGGCCGTCCAGCACCACGAGAACGACCTTCTTCCCCGAGGGGAGTATCTCCATCTCCACGGAAGTAGAAGGCTTCCCTTCATTAAAACCTTAGCCCCAGGTCCTGTAGACCTCTGGGGTGGAGTAGTGGAGCTTGAGGAGCTCCCAGGCCTCCTCTGTGATGAAGCAGTTTATCCTGAGGGTGTAAACGTACTCCACCTTCCCCCTGCGTTCCTTTACCACCACGGACTCCACGTAGAAGGGGGGCTTCCGCTTGCGGTCCCGGGCCCGGACCTTCATCTCCCCCCCGCCCGTGAAGAGCTCGGGGCGCCTCTCGGCGAAGGCCGGTAGCTCCTCCGTCTTGATGAAGGAGCGCCCGCGCTCGGTGAAGACCACCGCGATGGCCCCCTCCTCGCACAGTATCCGCAGGTTTCTCCTCACTGAGGCCCTGCTGAGCCCCGTTAGCTCTGCAATCCACTCCTCGGGCAACGGTTCGTTCAGGAACTCCAGTATCTTTGCCCTGGTCCCCATCCTGGCGTATTTCTCCACGAGGCTCTCCAGGACGCCGATGTCGACGCCTGCCATCTTGGCCGAGTATATGCCCTCCACGAAAAGGTCGCTGTCCACCGTGTCGGGCGTGACGATGAAGACGAGGGTCTTGGGGATGCGCCCGGCCTTCCGGAGGGCCCTGCCCCTCCGCTGAACAAACCTAAGGACAGAGGAGCTGTTGCTCCAGATGATCAGCAAGTCTGTGGCCGGCAGGTCCACCCCCTCCTCGCCGGCGGAGGTGGACACCACGATGCGGGCCTTCCTCGCCTCCTCCAGCTCCTTCCTCTTCTCTTCCAGCTTCTTCCTGCCACTGATGAGCTTGGCCCCCACGAGCTCCGCCACCTTCTTGGCCACCACCACCCGGTCGATGAAGATGAGCGCCTTCTCAAAGTCGTGCTGCTCGAGAACCCTCTTCAATGCATCGAACTTGTGGAGGTCCCTCAGGGAAAATACCTGCGGCTTCAGGTCGCCCAGCAGCTCCGAGATCCGGTTCTTCCTGTTGAGGGAGTCCTTCAGGGCCAGGGGTGCGTCCCGGGAGAAGAAGACCAGGGCGAGCCGTATGATGCTCTTCTCCCTCCCCTCGGCCACGATCATCCTCCCCTCGATTTCCTTATAGACCTCCATCTCGTCGTCGTTGAAGGGAGCCTCGTAGACCTCGGCGATCCACTCGGGCACGAAGGGCTTTACGGAGGGGTGGGAGTAGTCCCACTCGAGGATCTTTCCGATGAGCCTCTCGATGGTCTTGCGGTGCCTGCGGGGGACATGGGCGCTGAGTCCGAGCCTGTAGGGAGCTTCACACTTCTCGAGGAACTGTTTCAGCGGGTCGTCGCCCACAGCGTGGTGGCACTCGTCCACGATCACCGCGTCGAAGCCCTTGAGATTCCTTGTGAGGGCGCTCTCGGGGGTGGTTATCACCACCTGCTTCTTCAATGCTTCCTCGTCCCTCTGGAGGCCGTGGTACATTCCCACGTCCAGGTCCGAGTACTTCTTGTAAAACTCGTAGGTCTGCTCCACGAGAATGCGCGTGGGCTCCAGGACGAGGATGCGCAGGCCCTTCCTGGCCAGTTCTTCTGCAAAGAGGAGGCCCACGAGGGTCTTCCCCACCCCCGTGGGCATGACGACCACAGCCCTCTTTAGCTTCAGGGCCTTCTCGACGGCTTCCCTCTGGTATTCCCGGGGTTTCAGCTTAGAGATACTCGGCCACCTCCTTGGCCACGCTGTAGTAGAAGTTTATGGTATCCCTGTACTTGGTCTCGGGGGGACCGGTGTAGATGAGGTGCACCTGCGTGTTCTCGTAGTCCACGCGGGAGACGATGTAGTCGGCGAGGGCCCTGGACAGCACGTCAAGGGAGGGGTATCCCATGCCCAGGGGCGTCCTCTTCTTCACGAAGATGCGCTTCCTGAGGTAGAGACCGGTCACTTGCGAGAACCTCAGGGAGACGTGGCCCGCGAAGAGGTCCTCGTTGGACTCCAGGAGGTTGATCCAGAAGTCCTCGGTGACCTGCTGGTCCGCTCCGTGGAAGTCGGCGTCCTCGTAGACCTTGAACTCCCTGATGAAGTCGTTCTCCAGCTGGAAGGAGATGCCCACGCGCTCGTCGCCCACGATCTCGATGATGGCCCTGATGTCGTCGGGGGAGCCCAGCAGCTTGGGCGTGTAGGTGGTTTCCAGGGTGATGAGTATGTTCTCGGTGGCGTCCAACATCATCTTGACGGCCTTGGCCGCCAGGTGAATGGCGGTCTCCCTGTCGGGGCCTGCGCCGCCGATGTGAACGTTGTAGACCATTGCGCCTGCCCTCTCGGCCATCTGAATGGCCCTCACGTGGGCTCTCCAGCTCCTCTCGAGGCTGTCCATGGACTTGCCCGTGAGGGCGTAGTAGGGCCCGTGGGCAGTTACCACGTTGAACTCGCTGCTCATCTCCCTGTAGTTGTCAAAGTACTCCTCGCTCCTTCGCTTCATGAAGTCACCGGGAGGAATCTCAGTCAGCCTCAAACCAAGCAAAAAAGCTTTTCTTAACGTTGTTAAGCCGTTGTAGGTTCCCCATTCCAGAATGGCCTTCATGAGAAAACTTATGTAGATAAGAGAATAAAAAAGGCTACTGGAGGGGCTCGAAGCGGCCCTCCAGCTTCTTCAGGACCTCTGGCATGGTAGTGTACTCCAGGTCGTGGAAGGAAACCCTGTGGGGCTCGAAGGGCCCGTGGCGCCTCATGTAGTCGGCGATCTCGTTGGCCATGGCCCTTGCCCTGTCGAAGGCCGGGTCGTCGAACATGTCCTCGGGTCCTATCAGGTGGCCTCCCTTGAGCTGGTATCCGAGGGCTATGACCCTCGGCGGGCCGTCGAAGCGGGTGGGCTTGGCGTCCTTCACGCCCACGGGCATGAGCGGCCCCCAGTGGGAGCCCCTCATCCAGCCGGCCACCAAGTGGGGGAACGCAAAAGGCTCCAGAACCTCGCCGACGGCTGGCAGGCCGTGCTGAGCCCTCACGATCATCACAGGGTCATCCTTGCCCACGTAGCGGCCGGCCTCCTCGTAGAGCCTCTCTGTGGACGCCACGGCCACGGGCTCGTCCTCGGGGATCACGTGGCCGGGCTTGGGGAACACCCGCTTGATGGCGAAGCGTCCCGGAGAGCCTATGAGGGCCAGGAGATCGTACATCTCCTCCGGGGTGGACATGAACACCCTCCTGTGTTCTATCAGGTCCCAGACCTCGAAGCGGAAGCCGCTGTGAAGTTTGGGATCAATGATGAGGCCGGCGGTGTTGAAGGGGTCCGCGAAGATCTTGAAGAGGGGCAGGTTCCAGGCGCCGGCCTCCGTCTTGTCGGCGGCGAAGATGACCACGGGCTCCGAGGGCCTCTCCTCTATCTCCATTTCCGCCACACCGGGGCCTAACCCTCTCACATTCCCCGAGAAGGCGTCCTTCAGGAGGTCCTGTCCCGCTCCGTAGAGGCCCATCTCCCTTGCAAGGGCGGCGGCCTCCTGGAAGGCCTCCCAGGCTATGCCGTGGATGTCTGGGCTGTCCACGCCCTCCTCGTGGGTCATGATGAGTATCAGGTCGTCGCCCACGTGTGAAACATCAAAGTCAATGAGCAGTTCTCCCCTGTACTCCTCCAGAACGTCCCAGGCAATTTCTTCCAGTTCCTCGGGCACCACGTGGTGCCCCACCAGTCCTCCCACATCGGCCTTTATGACCGACAGCGTCACCTTCATGCTTCAAACTGGCCGGCGGATAAATAAAAAGGTGGTGTCCTCAAGCTACTCCTCGGCGGTTATTACTCCCTCGGCGAGTTCCAGTAGCTTCCGGTAAGGGTCCTTGGCCTTGACCACCGCGGAGGCCAGGAGTACCCCGTGGGCCCCCAGCTCTATGGCCCTCCTCACGTCCTCGGAAGTGGAAACGCCGGCCCCCACGTAGACCGGAGCTCGAATCTCCTTCACGGAGCGCTCGATGACCTCCGGCCTTGCCCTCGAAACCGAGACGCCCGTCCCTATGAGCTCCGGGGGCTCCACGGCCACGGCAGTTGCTCCCAAGTCTGCGGCGGCCTTTCCCACCCTCGGATCCGAGGCGCAGACCACGGAGATCAATCCCTTCTCCCTGAGCATTTCCACGGCCTTCTCAATGTCTATTAATTTCATGGGTCTCTCGGAGTGGTTAAGCAGAGAACCGATGGCCCCGCTGTCCGTCACGGCCTCCACGGTGACTGCCCCCGTGTGGGCTCCCGGTGGAAGGGGATCCACGTGCTGGGCAAATACGGGAACCCCCACGGCGGAAGCTATCATCCTCAGGTCCACGAACTGGGGGGCCACGCCAATGGAAACGCCTGTCTCCTTTTCGACCCTCTCGGCGGCCTTAGCTATCTCCAGGCCTTTCCCACCCAAGGACTCCCTGTAAGCCTTAAAGTTAACGATTATGCGCGGGAGAACTGTTTCAACCATCTTTCCACCACCTCCCTGAGTCTTTCAAGCTCCTCTTCCTCCTCGGCTTCCACGGCGATCCTGATTATCCCTTCCTCCGTTCTGGAGGGCCTCAGGAGAACCCTACCACCCTTCAGTCTTAGATCCCAGCCGTCGAGCGTGAGGACCTCGTCGGGGTTCAGGAGAGAAATTAATTCCTCCACGGCGTCCGGAGAGATCCTCGCGGAAATCCTCCACTTCAGAGGAGGCCTGTACCTCGTTTCGAATTTCCCGTCGCCCGCTTCCAGCACCTTAAAGAAGAAGTACAAACTGTCGTCGATGTAGTTGAACTCCTTGAAGCCGTAGTGGCCCGAGTACTCCCCGAAGAAGTCGATGTTTTCCCTCCGGGCAATCTCCTTGATGAGGACCCTGCCGGTGGGCGTCCGGATCACCTCCATCCCCAGATCTTTCAGGTACTCTTCCAGTTTCACGGGGAGCGTCACCTCTATGGCTATCTTCTTTCCGATTGCTCCCTTCTCGGCGAGGAAGGCGATGAGCTCGTCGCTGTCAAGGATTTTCCCCCTGTACTTCACGGCGATGCGGTCGGCGTCGCCGTCGAGCATGATCCCCCAGTCACCCTCTACCTCCTCGAAGGCTTTTACGGATAAAGGATGTGTGGGGTCCGGCGGGTGGCCCGGAAACCTGCCATCGGGAACGGCGTTGTAGGCCTTCAGGTCGAAGAGCACTTCCAGGAGGGGGAGGTAAAGGTAGCCGGCTCCGTTGGAGAGGTCCGCCCCGAGGCTGACCCTCGGAACCTCCCAGGACTCGAAGATCTCGAAGTAATCGTCCACCCACT
>JAADDC010000033.1 GCA_013154145.1 Candidatus Iainarchaeum sp.
GGGTGGGGTCCTCTCCTTGAAGGCTTCCTCAACGGGGGGTAGGCCGGCGGCCTCCCGCAGTATCCTCACCACTTCTACGAACCTCTTCTTTTCGTCCACTTCCTTCATGGCCTCTTCCGTTTTCTTGACGGGTTTTTGGGGCTTTTGGGAGGGGGTCCCACGGCGAAGGTCTATTTCCTCGATGTGCAGTGATGGCTCCTCCTTTTTCTTGAAAACGGGGACGATGCTCTGTCCCTTTTCTTCCTTCTTGAAAACGTTCTTCAGCTTGTCCAGCAGGCCCACGTTAGAATTATGATTTCCCCTTTTTAATGCTTGGACCCATCTTAGATAGTGGACCCGATAGCGCTGTTGCTACCGGCGCTCGTAATCTCCGCTATTTCCTACTTCCTCGAGGGGAAGGTGTCCTGGTGGTTCGTGCCGCTCCTCGTCTTCTTCGTCAGCCTGTTTCTTCAAATAAATGCCCTCTACGTTTACTTCAGCGACGTGGGAGTGAGCCTTGACCTTAGCAAGCTGGTGGCACGGTTCCTCTACCCCATGGTCCTCAGCTCCCTCTACCTGGGAATCCTGGCCCTCCTCTTCACCCTCGTGGCTCTGGGCGTGTACCGCTACACGGAGAGGCACGTTGCCAACCGCTTCCTGCGCCACGTGATAAGTGTTTATATTTCACTTCTGCTCTTTCAGTTATGGGTGGAGGTGTTCCCGTGGACCGTAGAGTTATTGTTGCGCTTTTACTTTGGCTGACGCTGCTGCCTGCGGCCTTGGCGTCCGAGTGCAGGGTCATCTCCACCCCCGAGGAAGTGTTCAACATCATCGTTTCAGCGGTCTACGACGCCAACGGCTACTTCCCCTTCTCCGGCATCCAGACTCTTCCCACGGACGTCAAGCCCGTGGAGAGGAACGAGCTCATCCTTGTGGATCCGAGCACAGGGACCGCCTACGACGTGGGCGTGTCGGACAGCGCTGTGAGACCCTCCGAGAGCCTGTTTGGAAACGTCTACGCGGAGGGACCCTTCGCCGTGAGTGTGATCCTCGACAACACACTGAGATTCGCCTACCCCGACGGCTACGGGGACGGTCCGTACCTCAGGGAGCGATTCGAGGGCCGCTACGAGTTTGGCTTCTCCCAGGAGGCCTTCGAGACGATAGTGACCCAGACCCTCTTCATGACCACGGAGAGCTTCTTGCCCTTCCTCAAGCTGGAAGAGCTCCTCAGGGAACGGGAACCCATAAAGAACCGCATACTCGGTAACGACTTCGCCGTGACGGAGGTCTGCGCCTCTGACGCCTGCCGCAAGGAAATCTACTCCCTCCTCACCAAGTACATGAACCTGGGGGCCACCGCCGAGATGGTCTTCGAGTTCGGGGCTTCCGTGGGCGGAGGTGTATTCCTCGGGAAGATCAGGGAAGGCTTGACCACTCTCGGAAAGGTCAGCCCGACCGCCGAGAAGGTCAGCAAGGAGCTCACAGGATTCCTCGACGCCCTCAAGGGGTTGAAGGGCAGCTTCTACGAGGGTGCAAGGGTTGCCTACGACGGTCTCAGCAACGCCGAGAAGGACGTCATCAAGCAGATGCTGAAGAACCCCGCCGAGGCGGACAAGCTCATCAAGAACTTACCACCCCGCTCCCGCCGCATCGTCGCCACCTTCTACAAGGAGATCGGGGACATCGCCGACGACATAGTGGGAACGTTCAAGGACAACATGAAAGTGGTGGATGTGAAAGAACTGGAAAACGTCCTGGAGCGCCTGAAGTTCTATTCGAGCATCGTGGACGAGGGGCCCATCGTGGAGGCCAAGAACCTCCTGGAGTCCGTGAAGAACGTTTGTAAGGGCAAAGATGTATGTGCTGTCGAGGGAACGGACCTCAAGATCACCATTGGAAAGAGCCAGATTGGCCTCAGGGAAGCCATAGAAATGGCTAAGAGCAAGCTCTTAGATGTGGCGGCTGCCTATGACAGGGTGGCGCCCCACACACCCCTCCTGACCACCCAGTATGACGCCGTCAGCTACGCCATCAACAGGACCCTTGGCATCGAAGAGAAGATGGGCAAGCCGGCGACGGCCGTCCTCACCAAGTACATAGTCACCCCCATAGCTTTCTACACGGCGAGGGCCGGTCCCTACTTCCTTGGGGCTCCCACCTTCCCGGGGGCGGGCACCAGCAGCCCCCTGCACCTTTTCCCCATCCAACAGGCCTACGAGCTGCCGGCCAGCTGGAAAACCTTTGAAATCGTCCCTCTGGAGGACAGGGACGCCGTGGTGGACGTGCTCATAAACAACGGGAGCGACCCCGGCGACATCTTCAAGAGCGTCCTTGGGGTGACGGGAACCGGCGCCCTCAACCGCTTCATAGAGAAATTCACGGGGACGCCGGCCCTGGATCCCTTCGTGATCTCCAAGGAAGACGAGAGGGTATATCAGATGAAAGAGGCCATCGTGACCGTCGCCGTGGAAGACAGATGTCCCAACTGCTCCTTTGCACGCTCCCCCGAGGGCATATCCTTCACCACGGGCAGCCTCACGTACGTGGCCGTCACGGAGAACAGCCCACCCGAGGAGGGTAGCACCCTCATCACCTTCTTTAGGAAGGCCAACCTCTACGCCAACGGCGAGAAGGTCATCGACGTGACGGACAGGGAAAACGCGTGCTCCACCAAGTGTCCTCTCCTGAAGGGGATGTTCCTGCTGGGCGACGATCCGGCGGTGGGCATGTACAGGGTTTCCCTCTTTATAGGGGTGGTACTGCCCTCCCTCACGGGCATAGGGGCGCTAACCACCACCATGCTCACCTATCCCATCGTCTCTATGCTCGTTTACGAGGACTGCTTCAGCTGCGTGGACGACGTCTTCGGCTACTACCTCCACCTGAGGGCACTGCCCACCGAGGCCGTCACCCCCGAGGAGAACCTCACGGCCACGGTGATTAGCTCCCTGGAGGCCCTGGGTATAGACGTCAACGGCGTGCAGATACTCTCTGATCTGCAGAGGAGCCGCATAGAGAAGAAGCAGGTGATGCTCTACGCGACGTTCCCCGCCGCCAAGGGCACCTTGTTTGGGGACGTGGCGGCCGAGTGGGCCCGGACAGAGCGCTCCCTCCCGGTGGCCGAGCGGGAGGCGCCACTGCGCCTGGTGGGAGAGAACAACGTCACGCTGGACGGCTTCACCATCGAGGGTGGCGGGAAGGTGGCGTCCGCCGAGACCATCCCCTACGCGGTCCCGGACACCCGCATTCCGGGGATCATCATACCCGCCAAGCTGGTGGAGATATTCCCCGGGGAGGAGACCATACTCGTGGCCCGCTTCCCCGACGACTACCAGCTGGGCGAGAGCGTGAAGAAATGTGTGGACGTGGAAAAGTTGGGTAAGCTTAAGGCGGTCATCACCACCCTCGGGAGCATCTCCTTTGACGAGAACGGTCCCTTCGTCCAGACGGAGAACTGGTCAGGCTACGGGGCAGAGGTTAGGGTGGAGTTCGGCTTTAAGGTCTTCGTCAAGGACGCGGACATCATTTTCGAGGAGAACGGCGTAAGGATGGAGCTCACGGACATAGAGGTGGGGGAGCTCAAGGCCATCGTCTTTGAAAACGCCTCCATCATCCGCAAGGGGATATACCTCTACTACTGGCAGAAGGAGCTGGAGGCCGTTCCCAAGGAGGCCGTCGAGGGGGTTATCCTCAGCTCCGACGGAGAGACCTTCTCTTTGGAGATCGTGCCCTCGCCGGACGCCACGGTTCAGGAGAGACAGGCGATAGAGGCCATAAACGAGCTGTTGAAGGAGGCCACGGTGCTGGAGAGCTCCCGCTACGCCGTGGCCATCGTCAGGGGCGAGGACGGCAAGCTCTACCTGAGGATATATGACAAGGAGCGCAACGAGGTCGTCAATGAGGAGATACTGGACATATACCAAGATCCCAACGATCCCACGGCCCTGCTCGTGAAGACGGTTGACGAAAACGGAGAGACGCAGCTCCACTCCATCAAGGTGGAGGTGACGGCTGATGGCACCCCTGTCTTGAAGATCGACGGCGAGAGCGGAGGCGTCCTGACCACCGTCCAGACGCCCAATGGCTTCCTCTACTTTGACCCGGAGACAGGTGAGTGGAAGCTCATCAACGGGGTACTGGCGCCCCTGGCCGAGGCCTTCAAGAACGGCATAAAGATGACCTTTGAGGGTGGCGTGGGCATCGGGACGCCCTCGGGGAACATCGTCATCAACACGGGGGGAACGCAGACGGGCTTCAACCTGCCCCTCTTTGAGGGCTGGGAAATCATACTCGTCGTATTCGCTGCAGCGCTCATGTTCCTCACAATATGACGGGGTGTTCTATGATGATAAGCTCCACGTGGGGGCGCCCCTCCAGCCAGTCCACCCTCCGGACCCTGCCGTAGGACAGGAACCTCAGGCGGACGCGGGCCCGCTGGACCTCCTTCTCGTCCACGTGATCCAGGTTTATCCTCACGGGGTTGATGGAAATGCCCAGGACCTCCGCCACAATACCCTCCGTCCGGGGGCCCAGCAGCTCGTAGGGCTCGGAGGTCAGGAACACCCTCTCGCCGGGAGAAAGTAAAGAGGCGGTCCTGACGTTCACGAAGGAGATAAACTCCATGACGGCCTCGCCGCGCTTCTCCAGCCTGCGGAGGGCCTCTTCTTTTACGCCGCTGAGGGCAAAGATGGTGTCAACCATACATGGGCACCTCCGA
This sequence comes from Candidatus Iainarchaeum sp., assembly GCA_013154145.1. GTDB lineage: Archaea > Iainarchaeota > Iainarchaeia > JAADDC01 > JAADDC01 > WANZ01. The sequence continues at coordinate 4,700 of JAADDC010000033.1, forward strand.
CTGGGTCTTGCGTTTGAGGAGGTTTATCTCGTGCTCGTAGCGGTGGGAGAGCTCCACCAGCTCGTCTGTGGGGATGTCGACGTTCAGTATCTTACCCAGGGCCTCCACCACCCTCAGGGAGGCCTCGAAGTCCTGGGGGTTCTTGGCGGGGCCCAGGAGCAGGAGTGCGGGGATGCCCAGCTCCCGGGAGAGGAGGAGGATGGCGGCGGAGACGCCCGCCACCACGCCGTTCTCGATGGGCTTGAAGCCAAACTTCTGAGCGAGGCGCTCGGCCCTCTTCCCCGAGGGGATGGCGTAGACACCCTCCGAGGAGCCAATGAGGACGCCTGAGAGTATGACGAGGTAGCGGGCGCCGTCCTTCCGGGCCCGGGAGACGATGGCCTTGGCTATGTCCCAAGCTTTGTCTTCGGGGACTGCCACCTCCGAGAGAACCAGGTGGAAGTTCTCGCCGGAGAAGACGTTTATGGGGTAGTAGAGGCTGCCGTTCTTCACCTTACCCACAGGGGGCAGCCCCTCGTCGTGGAGGTAGCCGCTCCACTGGAGCTTTAGCTTGTCTACCACGTAGCGGCCGCTGATGGTCCCCACGTAGCCCAGTCCGGGGAAGGCCACCACGACGATGGAGTCCTTGAAGGGCTTGGAGAGCTTCAGTACAGCCATGTGACCACCGTGTAAACGCCGAGGGCCACGACGACCCCTACCAAGATATAGAAGGGGGCGTTTTTAGGGTTGCCCTCCGTCCAGGCCAAGAATAAACCACTGATGGATGCTAACATCCCCACGTAGAGGGGAACGAGGGAGAGGACAAAGGGATCGGGGCTTCCGAGGCGCTCCACCACAGAGACCACCAGTCCGAGGATGAAAGGCACCAGGACAGCCGCAGAAACGAGGATGGAGTACCTCTGGAGGGAGATGGCCGAGCGCCGCTCGTTCTCCAGTTCGTACATGAAATATAACTCCTCCGAGAGGTTCTT
>JAADDC010000025.1 GCA_013154145.1 Candidatus Iainarchaeum sp.
CGGCGTTTCGTCCAGGCACTCATCGACATCGACCGGGCCCGCGGCGGCAAGATCGTCCGCCACCTGGAGCGCCAGCTCATAAGGGGTTACGAGGAGGCTCCCTTCGAGGTCCACGAGTTCTACACGGCCATCCCCGGCAGCGAGTTCGTCAGGCGCATCGACGGGAAGGTGTTCACCAACGAGCACCTGCTCCCCCACACCATGCTCTTTGGCTACACCCTCATCGACTCCATCAGGACGATAACGGAGCTCTCCTCCCGGGAGTACATCAAGCTCTTTGGCTCCACGCCCAAGCGGGCCCTTATCTTCACGGGCGTCACCACGGGGCGTTCTCCCATGATTGCCGTCAAGATCGGCCGCTTCTGCTCGGACTTTGTCCCCGAGATGGTGGTAATGGTAGGCATAGACCGCCCCGACTTCGTGGCCCAGAAAATCGCCGAGAAGGAAAAGATCATTCTCGTAACCACCCACAAACAACCCAAGGAAATCGTCGAAGTTCTCAGGGAGTACGAGTAAAAATATTCAACATTTGATTCCTTTTGCAGCAAGCTCTTTAACAACAAGATTCAAGAGTTCTTCTACACTATCCATGATGAAGCGCATCTCTTCTACAAATATTTGTCCCTCTACATCCGGATATCGAGTTAAAACAGCATAACTTGAAAGAATATCTGCGTATTCTTTGATCGTAGAGGGTAATTGTATACCCTGTAGTTCGCAGAGATGGACGAGTCTTTGAATGTTGTGAGATCGCGGTGGATGTATTTCTGAGGCTATTAATAAAGCTTTTAAAGCCTTTTCGGCGGCTTGTTGAACGTGAAATGCCGCATTTTCATGCAAACCCCTTTCCCACAGTATCTTGGCTGAAAGCAAGTCATTTATAGCCCGTTGTAGCCAACTACAGACGAGCGCGCGTCCCGCTGACAAGAGATATTCCCTCCTGGGCAGCCGTGTAGTAAATACTTCCAGGAACTCGGGCGTAACTCATCCATTTACTCCTCGAGATGATGAGCGGATCCACGTCGAGGTCCAGCTCTTTGAAAGCACGGCGGATGATGGCCCTCCTCAGTAACTCTACTTCCCGTGGTTGAGCCCTTTCAACAACTATTACTATATCTACGTCCGAATCGGGACGTTCTGAGCCCTTGGCCCTCGACCCAAACAGCACGATGTCAACTACCCTTAGACCCAACTTAGTCGCTTCACTTTCAATAATCTCACGCAAGTCTTTCACGTAATTAATGGGGAGCATAATATTGAAAAGTAGGAAGTGGGCGACGGCGACCCGGACTTCCCGGCGGACAACGCCGCCAGTACCATCCGGGACGTGGGCGGGCTTAACTTCCGGGTTCGAAATGAGACCGGGTGTTTCCCCGCCGCTATGGCCGTCGACCCGTAGTATCTTGCTGATGGAAAACTTTAAAAAGCTACTTGCGCTTGGTGGCGAAGCCTTCCAACATCTTTTCTAACTTCTCTATGGCCTCCTCGATCTCCTTCTCGCTCTTCGCGCCGGCGCAGATGAGCTTCCCGTTCTTGAAAAGCAGTATGGTGGGGTTTCCGCCGTTCATGTGGATGATGACGCCGGGAAACTGCTCCGGCTCGTACTCCACGTTCTCCATGGACTCGGCGAGGGCGTAGAGGTCCACGTCCACATCGAGGGAGGCCGACGCCACGATGTTCTCGATCTTGAAGGGTATTTTGTCGGGGTCGGGGAGTTTGAGGTGGGGCATGGCCTTCTTGATCTCCTCCACGGCCCTCGCCAACGCCCGCTTCACGTCCTCCTCCGTCCTCGTTCCGGTGCATATCACCTTGCCGTTCTTGAAGATGAGGAGGGTGGCCTTGGGGTCGTTAATCCGAAGAATGGCGCCGGGAAACTGCTCCGGCTCGTACTCCACGTTCTCCATGTTGAGGGCGAGGTTAAAAAGGTCGATGTCGGTGTTGAGGTTGGCATAGGCTACCATGTTTTCTATGCGATAATTGTACTTCCGCTTCTTGCCCCCCTCGCCCATGCTATCCATATAATTTTCGGGGGCGGTCTTTAAAAAGGGGTCAGAGGTACGAGGTCCTGAGGGCCGACGCCGAGGACCCGGCGTGCAGGCTCATCCGCGGCCTCACCTTGATGAGTAGTATTCGCTCCGTGACGTCGTCCAGCACTATGGCCAGCCCCTTCTCGTGTCCCAGCCGGGATATCTCCTTGTCCAGGGCTTCTGGGATGTAGGTGGGCTTTATCTTTGCCAGCGCGTCCAGGTCCAGCTTCGAGGTGAGCCTGTGGGAGATGAAAACGTCGGCCTGTGTTATGATGCCGTCGTCCAGGTCGCTGGGCTGCTGTGTGGCCAGTATCATGCCGAGGCCGGGCTGCCTTCCCACCTTGGCCCATATCCTGAGCACCTCCCGGGAGGGAGGATCGTCGTTTCTGGGAGCAAAGAGGTGGGCCTCGTCCACCACCATCCAGACGATGGGCATGGAGCTGGGGCTCTCTCCGCGGAGCAGGGCCGCGTCCTCGCCCTTCTTGGCCAGCATCCGCTCCTCAAAGAGCCTCCTCCCTATGAGGGACACCACGATGGAGGGGAGCCTCCTGTCACCCCTGAAGGTACTCACGTCGATGTTGACGATCTTGCCGGGCTTCAGGTACTCCTTCACGCTGGGCGCCGACGGATCGAAGATCTCCCAGCCCTTCACGATCTTCAGCCTTGCCTTGAGGGTCCGGGACACCTCGTCGTCGCCGAGGGAAGCGATGAGGGCGTCGATGTCCTCGATCTCCCCCTTTTCTTCGTAGATCTCGGCCAGCAGGGACCCCGCCGGGTGGTCGAGGTTGAGCTTTAGCAGCCAGAGCCACTCCTCCAGGGAAAGTTCGGCGGGGTTTAGCAGGAAGGCCCCGTCCACGGGGATGCCGGCTTTCCTGTAGTGGTCGAGCACCTTCTTGGGGACGTAGAGGAGGAGGTTCTGCATGCCCCTGGGAGTTAGTCCCCACTGCTTCAGCAGCTCCTCGTCCTCCTTGTTGGGGAACTTGGAGGACCAGAAGACGCCGGCGGTGTCGACGTTCACCACCGACAGCCTCCCCCTGACAGAGAAGGGTAGGCGGTCAAACTCCTCCAGTATGACGCCCAGCGTGTAGCTCTTTCCGTAGCCCCTCTTTCCGAGAACGAGGATCACGTGGGACTCGGAGATGTCCAGAAGGACGGGCCTGCCCAGGGCCAGTGCCTCTCCCTTGCCGAGCACCACCCGGCCGATGTACGCTGTTCCCCTGTAGCCGTAGCGCTGGACGTCCTTCTTCTTCCTCCCGATGACGATGGGCTCCTCCGTCAGCACATAGGGATATGGTGCTTCTTCCTCAAAAACTTAGCTGGAAAGCTTTACCACGGCCATGGGAAAAAGAAAGGGGGCGAGGGAGGCGGAGCGCGAGCGGAGGTGGATCCGACGGCACACTGCAGCTGGCACCCTCAGGCGAGCGCGAAGTACACCTTCCGGCCCTTGCGGACCTTCTTGAGTATGCCCCGCTTGTAGAGGGCGTTGAGGCGGGCCGACGCGCCGTTCAAGCCCTTGTAGCCCAGGGCCTCCTTCACGTCCTCGGCGGTGACCATCCCCCTCTCCCGGATCAGCTCGATGATCCTCTCGTCGGCCTCCGAGAGGTCCGTGAGCTCCTTTTCCTTGCTTATCTCCAGCCGCTCCAGCTTCTCCAGGATCTTCTGGAGGAGCTGATTGGTCTTCCTGCGTTCTTCGATGAGCAGGGCGATCATCAACCCCACGGTGGTGGGGTCCTTCACCTGGGCCGCAATGGCTTTAAGGTCCTCCAGCTCATCTACCTGTAGCATCGCCCTGAGGGCGTCGAAGGCATCGCGCCCCGCCATCTAATATCATGATTCTATCATGACATATAAATACCTTACCGTGAAGAATCATGACAGTTCCGGAGAAGTGGTTAGGAATTCACTCCACGAACTCCACGATGAAGGGGCCGGGGAGGATGTATCCCAGGGCCTTCTCCAGATCTCTGAAGGGGAAGGGGAGAAATCTGGCATCCCTGCGGAGTATGTAGATCTTGAAGACCTCTCCTTCCTTCGTTCTGGCCTTGCTCAGCCCCACGATCCTTGCCCCTGCAAAGAGGTCCTGCACGCTCTTCCTGAGATCCACATCAATTTCAACGATCCTCACGGGCTTGCCTATGCGCTGCCGGAGAGCTTTCAGTACCTTGCCACCCTTGCCGATGAGGCGCCCCATCTCCCCCCTGATGATTAGCAACACGAAGGAGCCCAGGTCGTGGGCCCTCACCAGCTCCACTTCATCCCCTATGCGGTAGTAGCGGTCCAGGTCATAGAGTATTCTGGAAACGTCCACGTCCAGCTGGCTAATATACCCCTTCTCCAGCTTCTCCCTGTCCACGGGGCAGAGGAAGTCCCTGCTGGCACAGTCCTCGCAGATGGGTAGCCTCACCATCCAATAAATATAAAAACGGAGAAAAGATAAAGGAAACCCTTCACTCCCTCACGAGAACGATGTCGATGGCGGACACCTTGGTGGGACCGTTCTCGCCCTGCACCTCCTCCGTGCCGATGGTGATCTCCTTCACCTTGGCGTCGGTGATGAACCTGTTCCTGACGATCTCTGCCACGTCGACGGCCTTGGAGATGGCCCTTCCCCTGGCCTTGATGTGGACCTCCTTGGCACCCTGGTTGAACTGGGTGACCACCGCCAGCACGTAGTTCATGACGGGCTTCTTTCCGACGTAGATCTCGTTCTGGTCTGCCATGGTACTCACCTCTGCTTAGTTCTTGGAGGGAAGTTTTAAAGAAGGTTGAGCTCCTTCCTTCGCCCTTCCCTGTACTTCTCTATCATCTCCCTGATCTTCTCCTCGGGGCTCTTCCTCAACTCCCCTGCGGCGATCCCCGGGGCGAGGAGCTCGCCCTCTATCAGCTCCGGGCTCCCCACGAGCTTGCCCTCCTCCACGGCGCCCCTTATCTTTTCTAACAATTTCTCTGCCCTTTCCCTTTTCCTCCTCTCTGCGGTTAACTCCCTTTCCAGCTCTCTCATCTCCTCCAGGAGCCGCTCCTTCTCTAATTTTAGTTTTTGGATGACCCCTTCTAGTTCCGTCACCAGCTCGCCACCCGTGGACACCCGTCTTCTCTCCCGCTCCCTCAGCCTTCTTTCCAGCTCCCTCTTTTCCCTTAGGAGCTCTCCCACGCGCTTCCTCAGCAGTACCAGTTCCCTGTCATCCCTCTTCCGTTCCCTCCTCTTTACTTCCTCTTTCCTTTCCTCGAAGGCCTCCCTGACGGTCTTCGCCGTCTGGGCACCCCTGATCACCTTCTCTATGATCTCCTCTACGAACTCCTCCCGCTGGATCTTCTTGAGCACCTTCTCTATCTTGGGCCTGAAGTGGAGGTATGCCAGGTGCGCTGCCACCAGGGCGTCCC
>JAADDC010000046.1 GCA_013154145.1 Candidatus Iainarchaeum sp.
GGGAGAGAGTCTACGACCGCCTTTGAAGCCATAGTTTACAGTAAAGCTTAAGTAAAACTTAACAGGAGAGACTAAGGCGATAGTAGAGCCAGGAGGATTCTGGTTTCAGGAAAATCTGCCGGGAGGCGGGACTCATCACTTTTAATTTGAGTCCGTGCCTATTTTCTGAAGGATTCTGGTTATAGATTACAGGGTCGGACTACTATCGGCCTAGCGTCACCCATTATATGCTCCCGGGAGAAGGTTGACACACATGAGCACCTTCTACCCCAACCTCAGGGTTGACAGGGCACTCGAGAGGTTCAGGAGGAGGCACCCTGAGGACTATGAGATCGTCGAGAGCTTCGCAATGGACCTCCTCGTTCAGGGGATCTCAGAGCTCAGGGTCTCGAGCTACGTCTCGTTCCTCGCGAGAGTGCTCGACATCGCCGGAAAGCGCCTGGAGGAATTCACGAAGAGCGACGTCAGGAGGGTGATAGCTCACTACCAGACGAGGGCCAACAGCGGTGAGATCAGCCAGAGCACAGTGTTTGAGGTGAAGAAGACGCTCAAGAAGTTCTTCAAGTGGGCCGGGAGGGAGGAGCTCGTCAGCTGGTTCTCAATAGGGAAGTGCTCCTCCAGCCTGTCCCCCCAGGACCTCATAACCTACGAGGAGTTCCTGAGAATGCTGAGGGCTGTGAGGTGCTCCAGGGACAGGGCTCTCATCAGCCTGCTGTACGAGAGCGGTGCGAGGATCGGAGAGGTCGCGTCCATGAGGGTGAAGGACGTCACGTTCGACGAGTACGGGGCCGTGGTCTGGCTCCCAAAGTCGAAGACCCAGAGGAGGAAGCTCAGGATCGTCTTCTCAGCGAGGTACCTGGCTGAGTGGCTGAGCGACCACCCGCTCAAAGGCGACGGCAGCGCACCGCTCTGGGTGAAGCTGACGGGAAGGAACCACACCGAGCCCCTCGACTACCGGAGCGTAAGGGCTGTGCTCACCAGGGCAGCCAGAAGAGCAGGGATAGACAAGAGGATCTACCCGCACCTCTTCAGGCACACGAGGGCAACGAAGCTGCTGCAGCAGGTGTCGGAGGTCGTGGGAGCGAAGTACATGGGGTGGGCTGTCGGCACGAAGATGGTGAAGACGTACATCCACCTGGCGGACCAGGACGTTGAGAACGCCATCCTGGAGATCCACGGGATAAGGAGGGAGGGGGAGGAGAGGGAGCTGAGGGTCGTGAGGTGCCACAGGTGCGGCCTCATAAACCCCGGAACGGCTGAGTTCTGCTCGAGGTGCGGGCTGCCCCTGACCCAGAGCGCTGCAAGCTCAGTCAGCGAGTGGAGCGAGGAGAAGAAGGCGATCCTCGAGTCCATGGCGGACCCTGACGTGCTCCTGCAGGTGATGGGGCTGAGCAGGGAGCTGGGGAGGGTAAGGGAGGCAGTGGAGAGGAGCAGGTGATGGGCGTGGACGTGCTCTGGGGCGACGAGACGCTGTTCAGGAACGAGGAGGTCTTTGACCCCGACTACCAGCCCCCCGCCATCTTTCACAGGGACTCCCAGATCAGGGACCTCGCAGCGTTCCTCAGGCCTGCGGTCAGAGGGAGGTCCCCGGGGCACGCCCTGTGCGTCGGCCCCCCATCCACCGGGAAGACCACAGTTGTCAGGCACGTGCTCGAGAAGGTCAGCAAGCACGACGTGGCGGTTGCCTACCTCAGGTGCCCGATCCTCAGAACAACGTACAACGTGTTCGCGAGGATCTACGAGATTGCGTGCGAGAGGCTGCCACCTCAGAAGGGCGTGCCGCTGTTCAAGCTGCTGAGCGAGGTGTCGGCAAGCCTTGACGGGCCGATAGTCGTGGCGCTCGACGACGTCGACTTCCTTGACACGAGGGTGCTGAACGAGACGCTGCTAACGCTGTCGAAGAACGCAGAGTTCTGCGTCGGGGTGATAGCGATCTCAACCTCCAAGCAGTTCCTCGCGAGGGTGGACCCCTACCTCGGCTCCATTCTCCACTTCCACGAGATCGGGTTTCCAATGTACACACGGGAGGAGATCTGGAGGATCCTCCATTGGAGGGTCGTGAACGGGTTCTACCCTGGTGCTGTCACGAGGGAGGCCTTCGAGAGGGTCGTGGAGATAGTCAGCAGGAGCGGGGACGTGAGGTACGGCCTCCACCTGCTCAGGAGCGCCGGAATCTACGCGGAGAGGAGGGCGAGCAGAAGAGTGGAGCTGTGCGACGTGGAGAGGGCGAGGGAGGGGCAGGAGTCAATCATGCTGGCCAAGAGCCTCTCAGCCCTCAACAGCGACGAGAGGGAGGCCCTGAGGATAATCTACTCCCTGGAGGGGGACGTCACGACAGGAGAGGTCTTCGCAATAATGAGGAGCGAGGTCGGCCTGTGCTACGAGAGGTTCTACGAGATCGTGGAGAAGCTCGAGAGGCTCAGGTTCATAGACCTGGTGTTCGGCAGGAAGGGAAGGGGGAGAACGAGGTACGTGATAAAAAGACTTGAGAGGGACGCTGTGCTGAGGGCCCTGACGTCCTAGCTACAGCCTGCTCCAGTACTCCTCCACGATCTCCTCGGCCCTCCTCTTCCTCCTGAGCTTGCGGTCCCTCGGGATCACGACGTTGTGCAGCAGAGCGAGCCTGCTGCTGGCTCTCCTTCTGGAGATCCTCCCCGTCTCGTAGTCCCGGAGTACTGCCCTGCAGATCCCCCGGACCTCCCGGAGGTTGTCGAGGCCGGGCCTTCCCGTGTCCGGGACCACCCTCCCGAGGTACACGTTCCTTCTCCTGCCCTTCTTTCTGGACTCTCTCCTTCTCCTCTTGCCCACTCACACCACCTCCTGGCTACCTTCTCCTGCTCCTGCCACCTCTTCTGCCTCCTCTCCGGCTCCTGCTTCCTCTCCTGCTCTCACCTGGGAGGCCAAGGACGTCAAACTCAAACCTTGGCAGCTCAAAGCTCGGGAGCTGTGGGCTTGGGAGAGCTCCATGGCTCAGCAGGTCTAGGCTGGAGCTGGAGCTCCTGGTGGACCTAGCAGCCCTTTTCGCCGCTTTGCTGAGCCTCCTTGCTCTCTCCTTCCTCCTCTTCTCCCTCTCGAGCTTCTCCGCGTAGACCTTGGCCTCTTCGTACGTCATCCCGTACCTCCTCGCAAGGGACTCGATCCTCTTCCTCCTGACCTTCTCCTCAGCAGATCTCTCGAGTTCTCTTCTCCTCCTGCTCTCCCTCCACTTCTCCCTGACCTTCTCCTTTACCCTCTCTCCCGGCTTCGCAGCCCTGATCCTGTCCAGCAGGCCCACAGCCATCACCCCCAATTCCAAACTTCTGGGCCAGGACGTCTGCCCGTGCCCTCATGATTATCTTCCCGTCAGCATCCACCACAGTGATCCGGCCCGTGGCCTTTCTGAGGACCTCCTCAGTCAGCCTCCTAGCCTCACCGTCAACAAGCACGAAGACGTCCAAGCTACCACCTCTCAGCAAGAAGGGAGTAGAATATGGCGAACAGGGCGAGGACAGCAGTCAGGTAGACTGCTATCCCCACCTCCCTTGGCGCAGCAGCGATCATCACTGATGAGATCAGAAGCATGACTATTGCAGTCGGGAAGAGCGAGCGCATCTTGATGTAGGTCACTCCGCACGTAATGAATATGACAAAGGCGAAGAACCAGCTGTGAAGTGAGCTCATCCACACGTCCTTTATGGGGCTGAAGAAGGCCGAGTAGCTGCTCAGGTTCGTGTAGTTCAGGATGCTCGAGTACCTGGTGACTGACAGGCTGCTCCAGTTTATGCTCCAGTTCACACTCACGCTAGTCCCTCCCCATGATCATCATCGCTATTGAGAACAGCAGGAGAGCGTCCACGGCGTAGCCCACCGGAACGGCGATCTCCCTTGGTATGAGGAACGCCTCTAGCATAGCCGGAAAGCCGAGGAACACGCAGCGTATGAAGGAGAACACGACTGCAAGCCCCTCGACAAACAGCTGCCCGATGGCGTAGGCGTAGCTCAGCCCCCCTCCGTTTGCCTGCAGAGAGCTCATCGCGCTGACTATCTGCTGGTGGCTCACTCCGGAGTACCCGCTCCTGTAGGGGAATATGCCGAGGACGTTCACGACTGCAAACGACAGCTGGAGGAGGATGACAGTGTAGACGTACTTCTTCACCAGGCTCATATCCCGAGCCTCCTCGTGACAGTAACGACTGCAGCTCCCGCCACTATCGCGCACGCAGCTATGACGAGCGGGCTGACCTGCAGCCACCCCCAGTACCACAGCATCGCCGCCATTGCCACGGCAAGAACGCAGCCGACGTCAGTGCGGTACTCCCCGAAGAGAAGGAGCGTGACGATGACTATGCCCACAGCCACCAGGTTGTAGATCCAGCTCCTTTTCTTGCCGAAGATCGGGAACAGGATCGAGCTGTTCTCCTTCCCGAAGTACCTGCTCACAGTCACGTTCCCGGAAGTGGTGTTGGCCGTTACCGTGACGACAGCAGGAGTTCTGTTGAGCGGAACGACGAACGCTCCGGACTCCGCAGTTGATGATGAGTGGTAGATGACAGTCTTAGCAGAGGTCACCTCGACGTCAACCCTCCTCGCGTTGGAGTACTCCACGACAACGCTGCTCCCCTGCCTGTGTATCGAGTACGTGAACCCGTTCTTGAAGGAGGGCAGGTTGAGCCCGCCTATCGTGAGGGTCACGGTCCTGTTGCTGGCTGTGAAGAACCCGGCGTCTCTCATCTCCCTGCCGTCCGGGGTTGAGACGTAGACGTCGTAGCTCCGACCGTCGAGAAGGTAGAGGACGTTGCTCTGCTCGAGCCTCTCGACGTCTATCACCCTCCCGCCCCTTCTGACTATCAGGTCTCCTCCCAGGAAGCGGCCGGTGTTGTCCTGGACCCTCAGAACGACCCTGGCAACCCTTCCGGTGGGGTAGTAGATTGTCACGTTCAGGGGGCCCACGGCCCTCACAGCAACCTGCCTCAGGGGAGTTCTGAAGTATATCTCCGGCCTCGGGGACTGGGAGACTGTGATGAACCTGACCTCTCCGTGGCCCGTTACTGTGCAGCTGGCAAGCTCCCTCATGCTGCTGTCCAGCACCCTCACGGTAACGGGAGCGCTGAGCTCCTGCAGCGTGGACTCGTCCAGCACGGTAATGCTGGCTGTGAACAGGCAGATGCGGTAGCTGCTGCGGGATGGGTAGATCGTTGTGCTGACCCCGTTCAGGCTCAGCCTGCAGGGAACTGTGGCGTTCGCGTAAACTGTGAGGGCACCGGTGGAGTCCGTCTCCACGAGCTTTGACCTGTTGCCTATCTCCACCCTCACGGCTGTGTTCGCAGCCGGCACGCCGTTGACGTAGAAGTGGAGTG
>JAADDC010000068.1 GCA_013154145.1 Candidatus Iainarchaeum sp.
AGCCCCGGGCGGGATTCGAACCCGCGACCTCCCGCTTACAAGGCGGGCGCTCTGCCGGGCTGAGCTACCGGGGCGACCGCTGGCTCGGCTATCGGTTGTTATGCGGGGGGTGGGATTCGAACCCACGAAGGCCTGAGCCAGCGGGTCCTAAGCCCGCCCCCTTTGGCCGCTCGGGCACCCCCGCATCGGATCCCGCGAGCGGGTCCGGTCTGACGACCGGACGCACTTGGGGTCGTGTTCGGGCGGTCGAGCGGAGCACCGACCCCTGATGCGACCGATCTTCGATCGGCCTCGGCCCGTGGTCAACCGGCGGGCCGGTTGCTGGGGTTCTAGGGGCGGAGCCCCAGTTGGCAGGTTGGACACCCCCGCAACCGGTGCTCCGTGTTACAAATTTCAAAAGAAGAAACTTAAAGCTTCCAGAGGCGTTTATATATTTTCTTTCTGTGCTTGATCATGAGGACTATGATATCTTTTTTCTTGGGGTCGTAGATCAATGATAATTCGGTAGTCCCCGACACGAACTTTGCGGTAGGGGAGATTTACAAGAGGTTCCGAGTGTTTTAAGGGATCTTGTTTTAGTAGCTCCAACTTTTTGCGTATGCGCCGGAGAACGTTCTCAGGTAGCTTTTTAGCATCCTTCAGCACCTCTTTACTAAATTTAATCTTCCACACCAGCGTCCCTCCAGAAGTCCTTCTCCGAGATGAGATCTTTTTCTGAAGCTCGTCTCTTGAGCTCCTTTATGATCTCTGTGTCGATGATTCCCTCGTCGTCGTAGGCAATGCCGAGCGCCTCCTCTATGATGCGCAACCTCGTATTGATCTCCCTGAGGGTTCGGACGATTTCCTCGGTGCCTGTCACCGTCACCATGTTATAAGTCTGAACTTTTCTCTATTAAAACAGCGGTTGCTGGGGTTACCACCGCCCCAGGATCTAATGAGGTCGGGAAGCTTTTTATTAGGGCTGAACGATAGGTGGTTGTGGAGTGGTGGAAGAAGCCCCTCAGGATACTGCAGTTTAATATAGAGGACCGCTACGGAACCCCCCTCCTGAGGGTCCGCTCCGAAGACGTGGTGAAGCTTGCCGAGGAGATCTCCGCCGACGCCATCGTCGTCTTCGCCCGGGATCCCTGGGGGAGGGCCTTCTACAGGGGGTCCAAGGTCCACCCGCCACACCCCCAGCTGAAGGAAGACTTCGTGAGGAACCTCATCCAGCTCGCCCACGAGAGGGGCATCAGGGTCATCCTCATGGTGGGACACACGGCGGACCAGTATTACTTCTTCAAGCACACAGACTGGGCACAGGTGAACGCCCGGGACGAGTACATCCACCTGGAACACATCCCCGCCGAGGAAAAGCGCGTCGTCCCCGACTGGCCCCTGATGTGCATCAATTCACCCTTTATAGACGTGATAAAGGAAGAGGTGCGGGAAGCCATAGAGATGGGCGCCGACATGATCTTCTTCGACTCCTTCCGTTACCAGCCGGACTTCGTGAGAGCCTGTTACTGCAAACACTGTCGGGAGAAGTTTAGGAGGGACACGGGCCTGGAGATGATAGAAGAACCCCTCTGGTTTGACTCCCGCTGGAGGACGCTCTGGGAGTGGCGCTACGACAGCACCGTGGAGCGGCTGGTGGAGCTCAAGGAGGTGGCGGGGAACGTCCCCGTTATGTATAACTCCCATCCGGCGGGCTGGTCCGGCCGCATGAACCGGGTGGCCGAGAGGGCCCGGGCCGCCATTGACTTCGTCTTCGCCGAGGCCTCCGAGACGGACCACCAGCCACCGGGCTTCATCTCCGAGATGGTGAAGCTCAGCAGGGCCCTCTCCAAGAAGCCCGTGGCGGCCTCCCGCAACTACTTCCACATGTATAGAACCACTGCTCCCACCACGGCCGCCGCCATCCGCCAGGGCTTGAGGGAGTCCATGGTGGCGGGCGGCAACGTCTGGATACTTTTCTTTGGCAACGAGTTCTCCCAGAACGGCGTGAGGGTGAGTGCCGTCAAGGAGGTCTTCGAAGAGCACAGGAAGATAGAAGAGTACCTGGACGCGGAGCCCTACCGCTACATAGGAATACTCTTCTCGGGCTCCACCATGGACCACTACGGCAGGGACCACCCCTACGGCTACGTGGACGAGGTGAGGGGCTTCTACTACGCCCTCAGTCACTCTCAACTGCCCGTCCAGTTCATTTCCGAGCTCGATCCCTACGAGATCAGGGACTACGAGCTGCTCATACTCCCCAACACCGTCTGCGTGTCCCGATCGTTAGAACGTGAGATCAGGGCCTACGTGGCGGAGGGCGGAAAGCTGCTCTCCACCTTCCTGAGCTCCGCCTGGCCCGAGTGCATAAAGCAACACGGCCTTTCCCTCTCGGACGTCCTGGGAGTGAGGTTGAAAGGATTGCTGAGGGTTCCCTGGAGCTACGTCCACGTCCCGGAGTTTGGCATAGACTACCCCGTGGTCATGGGCGACATGGACTACTCCTTCACCAAAAGAAGGACTGAGCACCGGATGGCCTGGCACACGATGGTGGAGGCCGAGGGAAAGGGCATCGGCCGCATAGGCTTCATTTCCCAGTGGAGCGGCCCCGAGTACACCCTCGGGAGATCTCCCCCGCCCCTAGGAAGCTTCATGGACCTGCCCTTTGTGGTGGAGAACCGCTACAGCGAGGGGAAGAGCATTTACTTCACGGGGCAGGTGGGCCGCCACTACTGGAGGACGGGCCTGCCCGTCTTCAGGAAGATGATACTGGAGGGGCTGAAGAGGCTCATCAAACCCCCAGAAATGAGGGTGGAGGCCCCGGACACCGTCCAGGTGGAGTACTACCGCCAGGGGGAGCGCTGGATCCTCCACGTGCTCAACCACTCCTACAACCAGCGGATCATATCCACGTCCATCGGCAGGTCCAAGCACGCCCTGCCACCCTTCTCCTCCACGGGCACCGTCCACCCCATCCGGGAGGTCATCCCCGTGGACGTGAAGGTGAAGCTGCCGCCCGGCAGGTGGAGGGTCCACTACCCCCTGAGGGATAAAACCGACGTGGTGGAGGGTTCCATCGAGCTGAAGGTGAAGGAGTACGAGGTGCTGGTTCTCGATCCCCTTTAACCATTTCGAGGGATCTTTGTAGCATGGGAGAGGAGCTGGGGGTCAGCACGAGAAAAGAAGAGAACTTTTCCCAGTGGTACCTGGAAGTGGTTCGGAAGGGAGGCTTCGCCGATCAGAGGACCCCCGTGAAGGGATGCGACGTCTTCATGCCCTGGGGCTTCGGCATCTGGGAGAACATACAGTCAATTGCGGACCCCATGTTTAAGGAGAGGGGTGTGAAGAACGCCTACTTCCCCCTCTTCATCCCCAAGTCCCTGTTAGAAAAGGAGGCCGAGCACTTCGAGGGCTTCGTGCCGGAGGTGGCGTGGGTAACGAGAGGGGGCGACAGGGAGCTGGACGAGTGGCTGGCCATACGCCCCACCTCCGAGACCATCATGTACTACACCTTCTCCAAGTGGATCTCCTCCTACAGGGATTTACCCCTGAGGATTAACCAGTGGGTGAACGTGGTCCGCTGGGAAACCAAGGCCACCAAGCCCTTCCTGAGGAGCAGGGAGTTCCTCTGGCAGGAAGGACACACGGTCCACGCCAGCTGGGAAGAGGCCAAACGAGAGGTGGACGAGATGATAGAAGTTTATTCCAAGATCTTTGACGAGTACCTGGCCCTGCCCTTCCTCATACTCAAAAGAACCGAGAACGACAAGTTCGCGGGGGCAGACTTCACCGTGGCCTTCGACACCTTCGTCCCCGAGGCAGGGAGGGTGCTCCAGCTGGGCACCGTTCACCATCTGGGCCAGAACTTCTCCAAGCCCTTCGAGATAACCTTCAAGGACAGGGACCAGAAGGTAAAGTACGCGTATCAAACGTCCTGGGGCTTCTCCACGAGGCTCATCGGGGCGGTAATTGCCGTCCACGGCGACGACAGGGGAGCCGTGATCCCCCCGAGGGTGGCGCCCGTCCAGGTGGTCATCGTCCCCATCCTCTTCAAAGGTAAGGAAGAGCCTGTCCTCAAAGCTGCCAGGGAGCTTCTGGAGAAGTTGAAGGAGATAGGCGTGAGGGTGGAGCTGGACGACAGGGAGGACAAGACGCCCGGCTGGAAGTTCAACGAGTGGGAGCTCAAGGGCGTTCCCCTGAGGATAGAAGTGGGTCCCAGGGACGTGGAGAAGGGTGGTTTCACGGTTGTTAGAAGGGACACGGGAGAGAAGCGCTTCGAAGCGGAGGTGGAAAGGGTTCCGGAGCTTCTAGAAGAGATCCAGAGAAGTCTCAGGGAGAGGGCCTGGAAGAGACTTGAAGAATCAATCGTGGTGGTGGAGGACCTGGAAGGAGTAAAAAGAGCCGTTGAGGAGAAGAAGATAGCCAAGACCTATTGGTGTGGCAGGGACGAGTGCGAGTTTGGCGTGAAGGAGGAGATAGGAGCGGAGATAAGGGGCACCCGCTACGACGTGGACGAGAGCGAGGAAGCAAAGAACAAGAAGTGCTTCTTCTGCGGCAGGGAAGCCAAGTTTACCGTCTACATCGCCAAGAGCTGGTAAATTTTATCGGGTGGTAACAATCCGAAATATAAACCCCCAAACTAAAAATATTACCAGATGCCCAGGAAGAAACGCTTCACCGTTGAAGGCCAAGACCCCCTCCCCCACGCCTTCGCCCACGTCAAAGGCGTCCTCGAAAGAGCCTTCAACCAACCCCTCGAGGAAATTTTAACAACCTACGAACACGGGAGAATCCTCCACGAAATCCTCCAACTCTCCACCAACCCGCGGAGGTATCGCTCCACCCTCGGCAAACCCCTCCACTTCTTCCTCCAAATGACCCCCAAAATCATAGGGAAAGGTATTCCCATAGAAACCTATTACGACCCCTACGTAAGAGACAGGGAAACCGGAGGTTTCTACGCCCCCGGAGCATCTTTTCTAGAACCCCTCCGCGGCTACTGGTGGGAAAAATATCCGACCAGTAACGCCTTCCAAATAATCTCCGAGTATTACAAGAGAACCGGAAAAGAAAAACTTGCCAAGAAGGCCTACACACTTAGCGAGTACGCACGACCCATAGACATCCTCCTCACCACCCCCGAGGGCCAAGAAATCCTCCCTCTTATCCAACAACACTCTCAACAAATCAAATCTATCGAAGATATTTTCCGCTTCATCACCACCCACCCAAAGGCCAAAGAAATAATAGAAGCCCTCTCCCCACACACCCGAGCCCCTTTCGCCAC
>JAADDC010000015.1 GCA_013154145.1 Candidatus Iainarchaeum sp.
CGGGCCCGGGGGGATTCGAACCCCCGACACCCCGGTTAAGAGCCGGGTGCTCTACCTGGCTGAGCTACGGGCCCACGGAGCGACCGGTACCCCCTCGACGCGCAGGCGGATGGGATCAACGACCGGACGCACCGGAACTGCCGCACGACCCATCGGCGGGCCAGTCGCTTCAATTTGAGGGGAGGGGGAAAGACTTAAAAAGGAGTTTGATTTGATAGATAGCGAGGTGTTGCGGGATGGCCAAGTACGAGATTGCCCGGAGGTTGTCTGGCAAGCGGGTCATCACCAACAGGGGTGACGTGCTGGGCAAGCTTCTGGACCTCCTCATCGACGAAAAGAGTGGCGTCATCGAGTACGTGGTGGTGGAGATCGCCCCGGACTCCAAGGTGGCCCGGAAGCTGGGCTTTGAGAAGCGCGTTGTTGAAATCCCCTACAAGGCCGTGGTGGCCGTGAGCGACTACGTCATTCTTGACGAGGCGAGTCTGAGGGAGTGAATTCGAAGACCGCCTCCTTCCCCTCCACTTTCTTGAACCTTAATCTACCAATGTCCCTGAACGTCCCCGTGGAGAGCATTTCCTCCATCTCGCTCCAGTGGCTGTAGACCTCGTTGATGAGCTCCTGGAGGGTGGCGATCTCCCTGTCCATTTCTTCCAGAGACCTGAGCATGTAGTCCAGCTTGCTGGGCTTGGACTTCTTCTGCTCCCGGGTTTCCTGCGGGGCGAGGAACTCCTCTATGAAGGAGTCGATGGCCTCGGAGAAGCTATCGGAGTACTTCTCACAGGGGAGATAGGAGAGGGAGATGGGGAATGGCTCCCCTTGGCAAATGTATCCGGCTGGGGAGTCCAGCTCACCGAGTAGTTCCTGAAAGGCTGAGAGCACCTTTTCCTCATGGCCCTGCGTAGGATCCTTCTCCCCGAGGCCGAGGCGGTGGAGGATCTCCAGGGCGTAGGGCTTGGGGATGCCCGAGCGAACCAGATCCCTTATGAGGAAGGAGTCGCTGATCAGACGGCCCTCGGAGATGGGGGGTGGAGGCGGTGTTTTATACATAACACCCACCCCCAGCTCCCTGTGCCTCCACCTGCCACCGCGAAGGAGTGCCAGTATCTTCCCCTCTCCGTCCAGGAGAAGGGCGTTTCCCTCCCGGAATAGCTCGAAGACGAGCTTTCTGTCGCCGAAGTCAAGGAGCAGGACCCTGTCCAGGTTCAGCGTCTTCACGTCCTGCAGCTTCCTTCCCTTTAGTTCCTTCCTCACCTTCTGGGCGAAGCGGTCCGGCTCTGAGCTCTGGACGCTGTGGGAAGTGAGGAAGACCTTGTCCGGGAAGATGACGAGGACGTCTGCCGAGCGGAGCTTTAGCTTGTAGCCGCCGGGCACCGTGGAGAGCTTCTGGAAGTGGCGTCCCGCGAGGTCCTTGAACTCCGAGGCGATGGCGTAGTGGTCAAGTGACGTGAGCTGTCTCACGGGAAAAGAGGATGGCAATGGAGTAAAAATACTTTGGGGTGGGTTTTTCTCGTGGAGGCCGTTCTCAAGCTCCTGGAGTTAGAACCCGTAAAGGAGTACATCCGGCGCATAGGGGGCGAGTACGGCCTCGACGTGATGAGGATCATGGCGGAGGCCGGAGAACCCGTGACGGACGAGTACATTGCGGGCTTTCTGGGCGTAAAGGTCACCGTCGTAAGGACGGTGCTCAACCGCTTCCACTTCTGGGGCATCGTGGACTACCACAAGGAGAGGGACCCGGACACGGGCTGGTACACCTACACGTGGTTCATCAGGACCAGCAGGCTGAAGGAGGCCATTCTCGAGGAGATATCAGAGAAAGAAAAGGAGATCAGGCAGAAAATGGACGAGCTGGAGAACTACATGTTCTTCGAGTGTCCCTCGGGGCACGAGCGGGTGCCCTTCGAGGTGGCTATGGAGATGAACTTCACCTGTCCCGTTTGTGGGGCCCAGCTGAGGCCTGTGGACACGGCCGGGGAGCTCGAAGAACTGCGGAAGCGGCTCACGGAGATTGCCAAGATAAAGGCCCTGGTGCGGGCTATGTGAAGACGAAGGCGTTGATGGTTCCCTCTTCCCTGACGACGCCGCAGTCCATGGAGACAGGGATCTTCACGAAGCTGTTGGGCTGAAAGTCCCCGCGAAGGGTGATGACCACGCTCCCCCTCGGGGCTATTTCCTCCGTGAAGGAACCGTAGGGCGTGTTTATCTCACAGATGAGGTTCGCGGGGTAGAAGGACGTGAACTCGACGTTGATCTCTGTGGGGGTGGCGTGCCAGTAGGTGGGACGAACGATGTAGAAGCCCTCGGCGTACTCGCCCACCTTGACCTTTCCCAGGAGTAAGAAGACGATCAGGGCCAGGAGTATGGCCGCCACCCACTCGAGGGGAACCCTAATCTTCGGCAAGGAGTACATAGCCGCTCACCGCCGACGCTATGAGTACGCCCCCTATGAAGAGGGACAGCACCGCCAGGGAGGCGCTGTATCCCTTAAGTTTGAGGAAGGTGTATATAAAGGGGCTCACGGAGACCAGAAGTATGCCGAAGAAGAGGAGGGTGTTGGTGGCGTCGAGCAACTTGTTCCTGTGACGTATCCTGTGGAAGAAGACGAAGCTGGCCAGATAATCCAAAAAGTCCACGGACTTCTTCACCCTGTGGTAGAAGTAGTAGGATCCCACGAGGAGTATAACACCCCAGAGGGCCAGGAAGGCCTTGGCAGTCTCGTCGTAGTTCAGGGCGTTGGCCACGTTCAGGAGAAGGAAAACGAGGATAGCACTACCAAAGAGCACCTGTGAGATGCTCAGGTAGATGAGTTCCTTCGTTTCCAGGGAGTGGGCCCGCTTCACCCTTTCCCCTATACCCATCCCAAAAGAATGAGAGGTTGTGTTTAATGGAGTTTGTGCCCGGCGTTCCGCCGGGCCTGAGAAGTACCCCGCGCACGGATGAGGGGGTAATATACATTCGGGGACTCGTGGTATTTATACCTTTCGGCGCTATCCGTGTAGACCCTCTTAATATGTTGGTGGCAGTTTCTTAGGTGAAGGGTGTTAGTGTCACCATCACCACCATGGCGCTGGTTCTCCTTTCTCTGGCCCTCCTGGCGGTGGTGCTGCCGTGGCTGTGGGGGGCCACCGTGAGCCTCCTGGACGCCATAGGGAACGCCACCTTCATACAGAGCAACTTCGTGGCGGCAGACGTCTACATAATCCCCCCTCCCGTGAGCAACCCCTACGGAACGGATCAGGTAACCTTCGTCTTCAACTCCGGCGACATCACGCTCACGAACGTGAGGGTGCTGCTCGTGGATCAAGCCCTCAACGTCACGGAGCTGAACCTCTCCCTCCTCAGGCGGGATGGCACCGTCGTGGACAGCGGGAGCGTGGTCCCCGAGTTCAGGCCGGGGGAGCTCATAGTTGCTAAGGTGCCCGCGGCACCCAGCTACGAAGGATACCACGTGCTCGTCCAGTCCCGGGAGTACACGGAGAGTCTGACGGTGGGGTGATGGGATGGAGAACGTCATCGTCTTCGCCATAACCTTCATGCTTATCCTCTCCCTCGGCGTGTTCCTCCTCTCTTCACTCTTTCAGGGCTCGGCATCTGTTTTACAAGCCCTAAAAACTTACTCGGACAGGGCCATGCTCAGGGCCACGGGCCTGGACGGATTATACATAACGTACGAGGGCAACGGTGTCTTCTACATAAAAAACGACACGGCGAGGGACCTCCTCTACCTCAGGGTGTTCTGCTGGCAGGAAGACAACCCCAGCAACGCCGCCCTCCTGGAAGCCAGCTACAACGGCGTCACGTACCTCTCCATTCCGGCCCTCTCTTTTCTGGAAGGCTATGACAGGGCCGACTACAACCTCTTGAAGTACTTCAGCCAAACAGCGGTGGACGGGAACCTCATTAGCTGCGTGATGACAACCAAGTACTTCATCCGAGGGTTTGAAGTGCCAGGCTGAACTTCCTGTGTAGTTCTTGGAGCAGTGGGTCCTCGTCCTTGAGGAGGCGGAACCACTCGGTCTCCACGATCTTTCTGGCCTTCTGGCGCAGAGCCGCCAGCTCGTCGGGGGAGAGAACGGGTTTGGAGACGAGTTCGCGGAGGGGCACGAAACCCTCGGGGACCCGCACAAGGATGCGGTTGAGGGCCGAGTAGATGGCCTTGAGGGCGGAGCCGGGGTCCACGTTCACTTCTTCTACATAATAACTGACGTCCCAGTTACTGAGATCCTCGAAGCTGTGGGCCGGATTCCGCCCCGTCTTGAAGAAGTCTATGACGTCCGTAAGGGCAGAGGGGGGTATGATCACCGTGTTACGACCTTCCCGGATGTAGGGGTAGAGGGTAAGGACGCCCTCGCGATAGTATACATAAGTGCGGCCGTTGGACTTGGTCACCACCTGCGTGTAGCCGTAGAGGGCGCGGAAGAAGCGCTGGTAGGAGTAGGACGAGGAGGGTCTGCTGCCCTTGTAGCGGTAACGTATGAGGTATCCCTTCACGGTACCCCCCGCAGTTCCGGTATTCAGGTGGTAGGTAAGGTAAAGTAGAGGTTATGTATATAAAAATAAATAAGGGTTACCTGCGGGCAAGGCCCAGTATGCCCCTGGGTCGCTGGACGGGCTTCGGTTGGGATGGCTTGTTCTTGTTGATGAGGATGATGTCCTTGACGGCCACCACCTTGTCATAGTTGATGGACTTCTTCTTCAGTATCTGGACGATGTCTTGCTTGTTGGTCAGTCTGAACGGCTCCAGCGTTATCTTGTAGATGCGGCCCTCCTCCAGGTCTATGATGAAGTCGTAGGCCTTGCCCACGTACTCTGCGTCCGTGGTGTAGATGTCCATCCCGAACATCCTCGAAAGCTCTATGGTCATCGTCTCACCGGGTAGGAAAAGGTCCTGCAGGTATAAAAGGCTTTTGGCCCGGCCCCTGTGGGGCCCCGGTGGAACTCCCTGGGAATACCGGAAGCACGGGGGTCCCCGGAAAAATTATACATAACAACAACCAAGGCAGGTTCCACACCCCTCGCCATGTGTTATGTATAACTCTTGGCGAGAAATGTTAAAAATTTTTATAAAATGTAAATACTTGTTTGGAACATTCCCCTACCCATTTCTAATCAACTGCTTAGATCTTTATGAAATAAAAGCTTTTTCATAAAATAATTCTATGGAGGTGGTATCATGGTGGCAGACCTGTTCCTGAGGGTGAAGAACGTCAGGTTCTTGCTCCTCCTGAGGGACAGGAACAAGAAGTGGTACACGTCCCTGCTG
>JAADDC010000005.1 GCA_013154145.1 Candidatus Iainarchaeum sp.
GAGAGACGAACGGAGTACTCCTTGACGGCTTCCACGTGCTCGAAGTATCGATTGGTCTTCTTGACATTGGTAACGAGGGCTATGAGCTTGCCTCCCTCGTGGGGCATCTCCACGAACTGGCCCTGATGAATGGGATAATCCCCCAGGACCACGAACTCCACCACCGTGGGGGACGGCCCCTCGTTGGATATGACGACGCCGATCTCCCTCATCACATGGGCCTCCTTTCAAAGAGTTTTAGTGAGGGGAAACGGGCCATGAGCACCCGCTCCAGGTAGGACTTGACGTATCCCATAGACTCTTTGCTCAGTCGGGCTCTTAAGTCTACCTCCACCAGGAAGGGAGGGATAGAGTAGTTAGGATTCAGAGAAGAAAGTGGATAGAGGAGGGAGGCCAGCCGTCTCGCGTCCCTCTGCGGATCCTTTGAGTAGAATTCCACCCTGTAGGGGCGGTCGAGGGGCGAAGCCTTGAGGTAAAA
This sequence comes from Candidatus Iainarchaeum sp., assembly GCA_013154145.1. Taxonomy (GTDB): domain Archaea; phylum Iainarchaeota; class Iainarchaeia; order JAADDC01; family JAADDC01; genus WANZ01. The sequence goes on from JAADDC010000005.1 coordinate 479, forward strand.
GAGGTATATGTTCTCCGCGTGCTCGCCGAGGTCCTTGAGGGTCGCGTGCTTGGAGGGCTCCTCCGAGTAGGGAATGGGGGACGTGTACTCGCCCGGCTGGAGAACGTAATTCAGCCAGGAGACGTCCTGCCAGTCAGGGACATCCACACCCTCTTCCCTCAGGAACAGGCCCAGGCGGTTGCCCCTGCTATCTTTTACGATACCCCCCAGCAAGGTATTAGGGTAATAGGAGTAGAGGGACTTGAAGAGGCCCACCACGGAGAGGTAGAGGGGTTTCAGCCGGTCGGAACGGGGCTTGTCCACGATCTGGGGAACAATGGAGCCGTCGAGGAAGAAGAACTGGGGAGATCGGGCGAGCACCTCCAGGGAGCGGGAGAGCTCCGAGCGCAGCCGGTGAAGGGACCTGAAGGGGTGGTAGTCTTCCCGCTCCAGCGGGATATCGCTGTCCACCACCTCGGGGTCCGGAAGCGGAGAGGGCACGTAGTCCACGGAGTCCAGGGCTCCCTCTTCGTAGGAAAAGATAGCGCCCACGGAGCGGATGAGCATGAGAATGAGGGATCCGTATTCCTCGTAGACGACGCCGCCGTCGACGGCCCCCACGGTTGCGGTGGGCCCTACACCGGGAGCCACCTGAATGAAGTCCTCCAGGGTGGAGCGCAATTCGGCGCCCATCCTCTGGCGCTCCTCTTCCCGTTTCACGATGCGCTCGGCGATCTCCTCCAGCACCCTTTGCACGCTTAAAATGGGATAAGGTGAGTATATAAACACGTGGGGAACCTCCTTTCCGGTAATGTAAGGTTCGTGGAGGGCTGGCCAGCCCTCTTGATAAAGAAGACCCTCGTGATCGCCGACGTGCACCTGGGCATAGAGAAGGAGCTGTGGAAGGAGGGCATACTGGTCAGCGGCCTATCCCGGATGGCCATAGAACGCTTCCGGGAGCTCCTTGAGCTAACGAAGCCGAAAAAGATCATCGTGAATGGTGATCTCAGGCACAACATACCCGTTTTCACAGCGAAGGAAGCCAGGGCCGTCAAGGACTTCGTGGAGCTGGGTGAAACCTACGGAAGGGTCCTCGTGGTCAAGGGGAACCACGACGGGGACATAGAGAAGATCATAGACAACGTGGTGGGCAGCATCCACCGCGAGGGAAAGTTCTACATAACGCACGGCCACGTCCGCCTCGACCACCGCCCCGCCATCATCGGCCACGTACACCCGGCCTTCCCCATCGACCTCCACTTCAAGAAAGAGCTCACCAAGGTCTGGCTCCTGAACGAAAACCTCATTGTGCTCCCGGCCTTCTCCCCCTTCATAACGGGCAATGACGTGACGAACCCCGAGAACTGGCTGGGACCCGTCGCCCGGAGAGAGAACCACTTTGACGTCCTCACGCTGGACGGCTTTTACCTGGGAAGCGTCGAGAAGTAGTGTACCCGCCCCCGCAAGCCGGCCTTCACGGCCCCGGCTGACGCACCGGGCGCTCCACCGACAGGGCGAGGGGCGGGCCTCAGTCCTTCCACGCCTCATCACGTCTCAGAACTGCTGTCGGTCATCACAGTATATTTTAATAGAGCAGGAACAACCTTTAACTGGGGACCATGAAGATAAGCGAGGACCTACTCCGGGACCTGATGTTGGCCTCGCCGAGATTGAACCCACAGGCCCTACTCAGCCTGTATAACATCGAGCCCTACGAAATCCTCTACGTGTTTGACAACGCCCCGGAGTCCGTGAAGAGGGCCGTAGACGAAGCATATCCCGACCTGGATCCCGCCGAGAACCTACTCTATGGCATACTCCACGGCTTGCTCTACACACCCTTCATTTACAGGATCGTCAAAGAGGAGAAGATGAAGACAGGAAAGTATCCCCTCATCGTTTCCGTGGGGAGGGATGCCATCCCCTTCGTGGTAGTTACGGGCGAGATACGAAAACAAACGGGGATGAGGCCGGGCATCGGCTTCATAGGCATATCCTCTGCCCACAAGGAACTCCACGACATTTTTTCGCAGATACTCACGAGTCTCGTGCGAAGGGAGAAGCCCCAGATACCCACCCCCCTTCCCAGAAGCGTAGCAAAGGTCGTCAAGGCAATCAAACGCTACGACCAAGTCAGAGAGAAGTACGGTCTGGGGTCCATCGTACTGGCAGATGTAGGCATCAAAGGGACCCACAACGTACCCGCCAAGGTGGTGGCCGAGAGCCACGGAATTCACAACGTGAAAACCGCCCTGTTTCAAGTTCAAGGGAGCTACGTCCCACTGGTGGACTACAAACACGTCGTACTTATAGAGGGATTTCCTTCAGAAATCGATAAGTGGGCAACGGCCTTCACGGAGGCCACCCCAAAACTCACCCACCCCTTCGGCGACATGAACGTTCCCGCCGAGCCGGGCATCCCCCGTTCTCCGAAAGACTGGAAGTTCTACGAGATGGGACTCAGGCTCGGAACAAGACACGTTTTGAGGGAGTTAAGATGAAGCAGGTCATCCTCGTGAGGACGGATATAAAGATGGGGAAGGGAAAAACCTGTGCACAGGTGGCCCACGCCTCCCTGGAGGCCTACAAGAAAGCACTCAAAGAGCGTCCGGAATGGGTGAAGACCTGGGAATCCGAGGGCTCAAAGAAGGTGGTGCTGAAGGTCTCGGGAGAACAAGAACTCCTGGAACTCTATCAAAGGGTGTCCAAGGAGGTACCTGCGGCCCTCATAAGGGACGCGGGGCTCACGCAATTACCCCCTGGCACCCTCACGGCGGCCGGCTTCGGCCCGGCCCCCGAAGAAGTACTCGACCGTCACTTCTCCCACCTGAAGTTGCTGTGAAGCTTTTTAGGGGGTTGGTTAACAATTGTTAACGTGGCCCAAGACTGCGATCACGTCTACTGGGAACTACTACCAGCCGTGAGGAAGCGTCTGGCCCAGCTCCTGAGGGAAAGGGGAAGGAGTCTTAGTGAGATAGCAAGGGTTCTTGGGGTCAGCAAGGCGGCGGTCTCCCAGTACCTCAAGGGGAAGAGGGGAGGGGAGCTCAGTCCCTGGATGGAAGAAATCGTGAAGGAGTACAGCGAGAGGGACTGCGTAGACCTCCTGGAGCTACTTTACCGCATAACCCGGGATCCCCGCTTTGGAGGCTGGAACTGTGGTTAAGGAGGACTTTCCGGCACTGCAGGGAAACATCGTTTACCTGGACAGTGCCGCCACTACCCAGAAGCCCCGCCAGGTCATTGAAGCCATCAAGGAGTACTACGAGAGGTACAACGCCAACGTTCACAGGGGCATCTACGAGCTCGCTCGAATCTCCACGGAGATATACGAGGAGGCCCACGAGAAGGTTGCCCGCTTCATAGGGGCCAAGCCCCAGGAGATTATCTTCGTGAAGAACTGCACGGAGGCCCTGAACCTTGTGGCCCAGCTGCTCTCCCAGCTCGTGGAGGGAAGCAACATCGTGAGCACCCTCGCGGAACACCACAGCAACCTCCTCCCCTGGTGGAAGCTCTCCAAGGAAAGGGGGATGGAGCTCCGGCTGGCAGAGCCTGACGCCGACGGCGTCATCCCCGAGGAAAGGATCACAGATCTTGTAGACGAGGAAACCGCGATCGTGGCCTTCCACCACAGCTCCAACGTCAGCGGCCACATCCTCGATCCCAGAAAAGTGAGTAAAGCTGCGAAAAAGGCGGGTGCGTTCACCGTTCTCGATGCCGCCCAGAGTGTTCCTCACCTTCCTGTCGACGTAAGGGAACTGGGAGTGGACGCCATTGCCTTCTCGGCCCACAAGATGCTGGGCCCAATGGGCATCGGTGTGCTCTGGATGAGGGAGGAGCTACTCTCCCGGATGGAGCCCGTGCTCCTGGGTGGGGGCATCGTGAGCTCCGTCGACCTGGATCTCTCCCCTGTGTGGAAAGATCCGCCCCAACGCTTCGAAGCAGGAACACCAAACGTGGCCGGCGCCTACGGCTTCTCCGCCGCCATCGACTACCTTTTATCCCACGGGGTGGAAAAGATACTACCAGAGGAGCGGAAGCTTGCCAGAGCTTTGACAGAAGGGCTCAAGGAGAGGGGGTTCAAAGTCCTCGGAAGGGACCACACCTCCATCGTTTCCTTCTGGAGGGAAGACCTGGATCCACATCTCCTGGCCTACAAGCTCGGCAGGGAGGGGGTGTGTGTCAGGAGCGGATACCACTGCGCGGAGCCCCTCCACCGACACCTGGGGATTTCCGGCACCGTGAGGGCATCCCTTTACCTTTACAACGATGGGGAAGACGTGGAGCGTTTCTTCGAAGCGTTGGATAGGGTGATGTGATGGAGATCGACCTGAGGAAAGCCGGGAAAGGCTGTGCAGACAACCCCGTGGCCATCCTCAGTGACTTCATCGCCAAGGGAACTCCCCTGTGCATCATTCTTCGAAGGGATCAAGAAGATCTCGTGAAAGAGCTCCTGGACATCGGGGGATATAGAGTGGTCCAGCGGAGGGAAGAGGGGGAGTACGTCGTCGTCGAGGCCCGGCGCTGATCTTCGCCAATCGACGGGGACGGCTTCGCTACCTTTAAAATCTTTGAGGGGCACATCCCAGGGATGGGCTCGATCCTTAAACAGGTCTTCGCAGACTGGGTGCCACGAATTAACAAAGAAATAGAGGAGTTCTTTAAGAAAAAGGTGGAACTCGCCCGAAACTTCAGGGAAATCAACGAGCGGGTAGTAATTTATTCCAAAGATTTCACCCTTTCCCCCGGAAAGAGGGTGAGGCCCGTCCTCTTCCTCGTGGGATTATTATCCCAAGGAG
>JAADDC010000009.1 GCA_013154145.1 Candidatus Iainarchaeum sp.
TAATCTCGTAGACCTCGCCGATGAGGGAGGAGATCTGCTCCGAGCTCCAGCCGTAGCGGAGCAGGTGCATGGTGAGGGCCGTGAAGAGGCGGCGCCTCTCGTCGATGCTGAGGTCCTTGTAGTATATGCGGCCGTAGGCGCTCTTCTTTAGGAAGCCCAGGCGCTCGAGGAGATTGTAAACGGCTTCGTTGTTGCCCACGAGGCCCGGGAGCGGTGGGTCCGAGTGTATGAGCACCCAGGGAAGTTCCTTCACGTGGATGCCCGAGAGGACGAGATCTCTGTAGAGGGTGAGGACGCCGGAGCGAAGGGCCCTGCTCACAAAGACACGGTTCAAACCCACGAAGGCCGAGCCCTCGAACTGGACGTCGCCGGCGGCCCCCACAAGGCCGTAGGCGAGGGTCTTAGGATCCGGATATAAGTGATAAGAAAAGAGGGCCGAGAGGGTGGACGCCGAGGCCTCCGTGTCAGGACTGTAGCCCATCTGGGAGGGGTGGAAGAGCCGGGGAGAGTTGAGGGGCGCGTTGTCGTGGTGGTCGATGACGAGGAAGCTTCCGCTGTGCCGGGAGATCTGGTCGACGTACCTGCCGCCCAGGTCGGCGAAGATCACGTGGTCGTAGTCGCCGAGGGGGAGCTCTTCCAAAGTTTCGGGGTATAGCTGTCTTAAAAGGAGCACGTCGTAGTCCTTGCCGGTGGCAGAGAGTCCCCGGGCGAGTACACCGGCGGCGGAAACACCGTCGGCGTCGTAGTGGCTGACCACGAGGACGCTCCGGGCCTCTTTCACCTTCTCCAGCTGTTCTCTCACGTGGGAGGGCAGCTCCACGCTAAAGTTTTTATAGCGCTAAATATTTATTGGAGGGGTGGCAACGTGAAGCCCATCGAAGAAGTGATAAAGACGCTGGAAATGCTGAAAAGCGCCGGCTTTGAGCCCGTTGACGCCATCTTCAAGGGCATGGTGGCCGTCATGAACAAGAGCACCCTGCAACTAATACAGGATCTGGCCGACAAGGGAGAGGCCATCGGCACCCTGACCATCATCTACAAAACGCCCGACGGCGAGCTGAGAACCATAGAAATCCCCATAGGGGCACCTACAGAAGCCGGACAACAGGCCCCTCAGGCTCCGTCTCAGCAAACACAATAGAGCTGAACTTCTTTACTTTTATTTTTGGGTCCTTCCAGCAGCCCGGAGGGAGACCCGCCTTTATGCACGTGTGGTCCAGAAAGGTCTCCGGGTCCCAGCCCTCTTCCACAGCCACCTGTGGGAGTAGAAGGCCTGACCTGCCGTAGCCCTCCACGATGAGGCCGTCGCGGCCTATCTCTATGCCGTGGGGGAGTTCTTCCTTGGGCACCTCCCGGGGAGGTGTTAGTATGCTCACCTCGAAGAGAACGTGGGGGAGCTCTTCATAACGTAGGGGAGGGAAGCGGGGGTCGTCGAAGGCGGCCAGGAGGGCCGTCTCGATGACCGCCTGATAGAGGGGCTTTATGGGCAGGGGATAACCGATGCAACCCCTCAGCTCGCCATCCTGCCTCTTTATGGTAACGAAGGCGCCGCTGGGCTCACGGGCCTCTGGATAGGGTGGCTCCTCGCTGAGCACCATGCCCGTCTCGAAGAAGTGCTTCACGCTACGTCGAGCTAGCCTCACCAGATACTCGCCCACGTGGTGGGGGAACTCATCGCTCATACAGTTTCTTTAGGTGGCTAAAACCTGTTTTAATAAGTTCCTTCGTCGAGAGGATGCGGTCGAAGACGCTGTCTATGGCCGTGAGGGGGTCGTCGGGGCGGAGCGGGTGCGTGGATAACCTGTAAACGCCCTTCTCTCGCTCGACGAGCCCCATTTTCACGAGCTTCCTCAGGTGCTTCCTCAGGGCCTCGTCGCTGGGGGGCGATGAACCTCTCTCCAGGTAGCGGCGGGCCACGGAATGTTTGATGTCGTCGAAGGAGGGGTTCCGCCCCCTCAGGAACCAGTACTCGAAGAGCACGTCCAAAAGGACAATGATCCCCTCCCGCTGATCCCTTTCATTCAGAAGACCCAAGGAGAGGGCAAACCAGCGCAGGAGGCGCCTCCTTGAGAGAAGTAGGTCCGGGTGAAGCTCCACCTCTCGGATGGTCCAGCGCCGCCGAATCCTATACATAACGAAACACCTGGCCCCACTTAGTTGTTACACAACCAACTTGTTACCGTTAGGTTTATAAAGTAGATCAACTTCTTAGTTGCGGGGCGAGGGAGGCGAGAACGTGGAGGGTGGTGCGGAAGGTGTACGGGGCAGGAAGGGTGCTGACCTGCTCGGTCTGCGGCCTCCCCTTGAACCCCGAAGAGGCAAGGAAGTGCAGGGTCTGCGGCAGGCACGTCTGCCGTGACCACATACGGTACCACCCCCTGCACGGGTGGGTGTGTACCAGCTGCATGAGGCGCATGGCGGAGCCGCAGAGGAGGGCAGAGAAGCTCCTCATAGGCGTGGCCTACGTGGAGTTATAGTCCCCACCACGAGGCCCCGGAGGGGTGGGTCTCCCACCCCTCTCCTTTATTTCCCTTTTGTTCCATTTCTTTTACGTGATCGTCACCGTCAGGAAGGTCCCCTTCAGGCTTCTGCTGAGGGACAGGCGCCCCATAGTCCTCGAGGTCAACATAAAGAACAACACACCCAGGGAGAAGAAGTACGTGGTCAGCGTCGAGACGGACAACAACCTCTCTTTGAAACCATCGGGCCTCGCCCGCTACGAGAGCAAAAAAACCCAGACACTTTATCCGGGCGAGAACAGCACCGTTTCCTTCAAGATATACGCCAGAGCCACCACCACGCCCGGCGAGTACCCCGTAAAGGTGATCGTCGACGAGTGCGTTGACAGCTACGACCACGTGGTCAACAGCAAGGAGATCGTGGTGCGGGTGCCCGTGGTATGAGGATCGTTGAGCGGCCAGAGCTGGCCAAGCTCGTCACCTTTGTGCCCAACAAGAACCTGCCCGTCCACCGCTGGTTTTACTACAAGGAGGGCTTCTCCCGGGACCTTGTGAAGATGTTGCTCGACGAGTTCAAGCCGGAGACCGTCCTGGATCCCTTCGTGGGATCGGGCACCACGGCCCTCACCGCCAAGGAGGAGGGGATACCGGCCGCCGGCACGGACGTGCTCCCCGTGGCGCTCCTCGCCTCCCGGGTGAAGACCTACGACTACGACATCGAGGAGACCAAGGAGTGGATACGCTGGGCCATGAAGCTCAAGCCCCAGCCCTACTCCACGGAGAGCGTGAGGGACCCCTTCGTCAAGAAGGTCTTCCTCCCTAAAACCCTCGGAAAGATACTCTGGCTTAGGGAGAAGATCTGGGAGGAAGTGGAGGACAGGAAGTCCAGAGATCTTCTCACTCTCGCCCTCATGAACGCCTCCCTGAGGTCATCCTTTGCCTTCAAGGACGGTGCGGTCATAAAGATCCGGAGGCGCCCGCTTCCGCCCATAGAGAACAGCTTCCGCCGGGAGCTGAAGAAGTTCTACGTGGACCTGGACGTACATCCCTCCGGAAGGGCCCCCACGGAGATCATCGAGGCTGACGCCAGGAACCTGCCCTTCCCCGACGAGAGCTTCGACGCGGTGATCACTTCCCCTCCCTACATGAACAAGATCGAGTACGCCAGAGTATATAGAATAGAGGAGGAGCTATTCTTTCCGGGGAAGAGGGTCAGGGGGATGCGCTCCTTCGTGGGACTGAAGCTTCTGGATAGGGGCTACCTCCACACGCTGGACCTCTACAGGGAAGACCTCAGGAGGGCCCTGGAAGAGATGTACAGGGTGTTGAGGACTGGGGGCCGCGCCGCCATCGTCATAGCCGGCAGCTACATCAGGGAGCTCAACCTGATCTTCGAGGCGGACGTGGAGGTGGCCAAGATCGCCGAGGAGATAGGCTTCACGGCCCAGGAGATCATCGTGGCCCGCAAGCTCTGGGCCACTGTGAAGAGGACCAAGAAGGTGGGGCAGGTCCGGGAGAGCATCGTATTGCTTAAAAAGGAGTGAAGGCTATTTCTACCATGCCCAGCGTCGACGAGGTCGTGAGGAAGGCCTGGGAGGCATACAGGAGCAACTTCTCCGTCATCTCCATCGGCGTCATACTCTCCATCCTCGTGGCCATGCTGCTCCTCTACATTGGGACCCTGCTCCTGGGCATCGACTGGATCGTCATGTTCCTGAGCACCTCCTACCTCTTTGGCGCCATCTACGTGGCGGCCCGCGTCAGCGTTGAACCCCACCAGTTCGAGGAGAGCTCCCTCATACTGGCCCGCTACGTTCTGGCCTTCGCCATATTCACGCTCCTGGTGACCCTCGGCTACGTTCTCCCCTACCCCATCAACGTGCTCTTCTCCCTGGCCGTCATCTCCGTGGGGTACCTGGCCGTCCCCATCGTAGCGGAACTCGGCTTCAGGGAGGGCCTCAGGCGGGTAATAGAGCTCCTCAAGAAGGTGCCGGCGGGCTACGTGGGTCTCAACTGGCTGTTCTTCCTAGGCCTTCTGGCCATACTCTCCATCTTCATAAACCCCATCTTGGCCATCATCGGCTTCTTCGCCATAACCTTCTACTACCTACCCCTCTACTCCCTCACCGCTTACTTCCTGGCACGTTCGGCTCGACTGAGGTGATGATGGGGTCTATGTCCATCCCCTCCCTTCTGTTCTTCAAGACCACCACACGGGAGGGCTCGAACTCGTCCATGTACTCGTAGCCCGGCAGATATTCAAGGAGTTCCATGGCAAAGCGCTTGACGTGCCCGTGGTTAGGCATGTTCCACTCCAGGAGCCTCTTGCGGGAAGCCCCGATGTACATGTAGGCCTTGACCTCCACGAAGTGGGGGTTCATGCGCTCAATGAGCTCGGCGTAGCCCCTGAAGCCGAAGTCGTTGAGGCCCCTGATGAGGGTGATGCGGGCCACCTTTCTCACGGGGGCGTCCCGGAGGAGGTCGAGGGTCTTCAGGAAGCGGTCCCAGTAGTCCGGGAGCACCGGGCGGCTCACCTTCCTGTAGGTTTCCCTGTCGGGGGCCGTGAAGGAGACGTATATCTGGGTGGGGAGCTTCTTCTCCCTTATCATGCGCTCTACGGCCTCGGGGACCATGCCGTTGGTGACCACGAAGATGGACTTCACCCAGGGCCAGTTTTTCTTCACGTACTCTATGGACTCGGGCACGTAGGGGTAGAGGAGGGGCTC
>JAADDC010000003.1 GCA_013154145.1 Candidatus Iainarchaeum sp.
AACCGGGGCCGGGAAAGCGGCTACATCGGCCTCGAAGAATTGAAGAAGCTCCAGGAGCTGCGACGCCGCGGCCTCGTGGAGATCATCTTCGCCGGCGAGGAGGTCCGTCCGGACCAGATTGCCGTGGCCAAGAACGTCTACGTGGACGCCCAGATCCGGGCCCTGGCCGAGAGGGAGGAAGCCATTCTCCTTACCTCTGACCACGTCCAGGCAGAGGTGGCCCGGGCCATGGGCCTGCCCGTCATCTACTACGCCCCCACCGAGAAGATCAGGGAGCCACCCTTCGTCCGCTACTTCGAGGAGGGGGTTGCCTCCGTGCACCTCAAGGAAGGTGTTCCGCCCAAGCGCAAGCGCTGGGTAAACGGCGAGTACATCTTGGAAGAGCTGGACGAGAAGCCCCTCTCGCGGGCGGAAATGAAGCGCATGGCCAAGGACATCGTGGAACTGGCCAAGCGCGACCCCAAGAGCTACATAGAGATCGAGGCGGACGGCGCCACCGTCGTCCAGTTCAGGGAGTACAGGATTGCCATAGCCTATCCGCCCTTCGCCGACGGCTGGGAGATCACCATCGTGAGGCCGGTAGCTAAGGTCTCCCTCGACGACTACAAGCTCTCCGACAAGCTCTTGGAGAGGTTAGAAAAGAGGGCCGAGGGCATACTCATTGCCGGTCCCCCCGGTGCCGGCAAGTCCACCTTTGCCACGGCCCTGGCCGAGTTCTACCGCTCCAAGGGCAAGATCGTCAAGACCATGGAGTCTCCGAGGGACCTACAGGTTCCCGACGACATCACCCAGTATGCACCCTTGGAGGGTGACATGGAGAAGACCGCCGACATACTGCTCCTGGTCCGCCCGGACTACACCATCTACGACGAGGTGAGGAAGACCCGGGACTTCGAGATCTTCGCCGACATGAGGCTGGCCGGCGTCGGGATGATCGGCGTCACCCACGCCTCCCGTCCCGTGGAGGCCGTCCAGCGCTTCGTGAGGAGGATAGAGCTGGGCATCGTGCCCCAGGTGGTGGACACCATCATCTTTATCAACAAGGGCCGGGTGGAGAAGGTCCTCACCCTCGGCCTCACGGTGAAGGTGCCCACGGGCATGACGGAGGCGGACCTGGCCCGGCCCGTGGTGGAGGTCCGGGACTTCGCCACGGGCAAGCTGGAGTACGAGATCTACACCTACGGCGAGGAGACGGTGGTCGTCCCCATCAAGGAGGAGAAGGAATCGCCCCTGGAGGAACATGCCAAGCGGAGCATACAGGTGGAGCTCTCCCGCTACATACCCTTTCCCTTCCGCATAGAGGTCCGCAAGAACAAGGTCATCCTCTACGTGGCTCCCGAGAACGTTCCCCACGTCATCGGCAAGAAGGGCAAGAACATCGCCGAGCTAGAGGAGATCATCGGCATGCCCATAGAGGTGAAGGAAGAGAAGGCCATGCCCAAGATCAGCGTCCGCAGGAAGCGCATCGTCATAAAGGCCGGCAAGAAGGGGAAGGCCGAGGTCTACGTGGACGGAGAGCTCGTCTACGAGGGCAACACCGACGCCAAGGGCGTCCTCAAGATCCCGAGGGGAAGCCCCGGAGCCGAGGAGATAGAGAGGGCCCTCAAGGAAGGTCGCAGCATCGAGGTGAAGGTGAAGTGAGGATCCGGGTGCTCCCGGGGGTCTATCCACCCTCGGAGGATACCTTCTTCCTCGCCTCCCGACTGGAGGAGATCCCCCTCGACGGCGCCCGGGTCCTGGACCTGGGAACAGGGAGCGGGTATCTGGCTGTCCTGGCGGCGCTCCGCGGCGCCCGCGTCACGGCGGTGGACATCCAGCCCAAGGCAATCCTCAACGCCCGCCTGAACGCCCGCCTCAACGACGTGAGGATTTCCACGCGCCTCTCAGACCTCTTCGAGAACGTCAGGGGACGCTTCGACGTCGTCGTCTTCAACCCCCCTTACCTCTCGCCCTGGGAAGAGGTGAACGATCCTGCCTGGGATGGCGGAGTTCCCACCATCCTGCGCTTTCTGGAGGAGGTTGAGGAGTATCTTGCCCCCGGCGGCAGGTACCTCCTGGTCCTCGAGGAGGGCCCCGAGTGGGAGCAAATAAAGAAAAGCCTCCCCCGATGTGTCCGTGTGAGGAGAAACGCCTTCCACCTGTTACTCCTGGAGGGGAGAGCGTGCCAATGAACGCGCCCCCAGAGTTCAACAAGGCCATGGATAAGTATTCCTCGGCCCGCAGCACCCAGGAGAAGATCCGCTACCTGGAGGAGGCCCTCCGCTACCTCCCCAAGCACAAGGGAACGGAGAACATGAGGAAGCAGCTCATGAGAAGACTGTCTGAGCTCAGGAAGCAGCTGCTGAAGGAAAAGAAGCAGAAAAAAGGTGGCGGAAAGAGTTTTCTCGTTCCCAAGAGTGGCTACCAAGCCGTTCTCTGGGGCTTTGCCAACGCCGGCAAGTCTTACATCCTCAACAGCCTCACGTCCCTGAACATCCCCTCGACGCCCCGGCCCGTGGAAACAGACAAACCCACGCCGGGCATGATGGACGTGGGCGGGGGCTACGTCCAGCTGGTGGAACTTCCCTCCTACTTCGAGGGCTTCCGGGGATCCAAGTTCGAGTCCATGGTATTTCCCTCCATCCGGGCGGCGGACCACCTCATTCTGGTCATTGACCTCAGCTTCGACCCGGAGTATCAGGTGGGCACACTCCTGGACCTGCTCCGGGAGCACGACATCTTCCCCAACCGGGAACCCCCTCCCGTGAAAGTGGAGAAGCAACACTCGGGGGGTATTCGCTTCGTGGGAGAGGACCTCCTGGAGGGAGATCAGGAGGAGTTCATGGAGGTGCTCCAGATGTTCGGCCTCCACAACGCCGTGGTGGTTCCCTACGGTAGAATAACGCCCGGCGACCTCTTCCTGGCCCTCGACGAGAGCGCCAAGTTCATCCCCATGTTACTCCTGGGGAACAAGGGCGGCTTCGAGGACGAGTTCCTTTCTCTACCCCACCCCAAGCTTATCTTCCGGGGAGAGGGGAGCAGGGAGGAGCTGTTCCGGGCCATGAGGCTCATCAGGGTCTACACGAAGCCGCCCCGGGGAGAGATATCCAAGACCGCCGTCATTCTACCCGAAGGCTCCACGCCCGAGGACCTGGCGGAAGAACTCTTCGGGAGGAGGGAGATAAAGCAGGTGAGGCTCTGGAGGGACGGACGCTTCCGGAATGTTCCCAAGGACTACGTCCTACAGGACGGCGACGTCATTGAGCTTCGATAGGTGGCTGTATCTCCTTCTTGTCTCCCTTCCAGCGCTTGTATCCTATGTAAGCCGTCACGAGGATGAGGAACAGTAGCGCAAGACCAATGGCCAGAAGTATGAAGGACGGGTTCACCCAGACGTCCACCTCGTAGCGGAGCAGGTGTCTCCCCCTCTCGTCCACGTAGGAAACGTAGAGGTAGAGCTTGTAGGCCCCCACGGCCGTGGGAGAGGGCGTCACCACGAACTCGGCCGTCTTCTCCCCCGAGAGATCACCGAGATCCACCGGATCGGAGACCGTGATGGAGGAGGTGGGCGACTCCAGCCAGAGACGGAGGTTCAGTGCCTCGCCGCTGACCTTCACCTCGAGGGTTCCGGAGCGTCCCGCCTCGAGGGAGAGGGTGGGATAGGAGACGGCCACGGGAGGATTGACGAACCTGAGGGGGTAGAGGGAGGCCAGCTTCTTGCCGTCGTACTCGGCGTCCACCACCAGGGCGTCGACGCCGGCGTCCTTGGCCCAGCAGTTGATCTCGACGCTTTCCACCGTGTAGGGTTCCACGTTTAGCTCCACGATTGGAGAGAGCACCTCGAAGAGGCCGTCGGCGTCGTGGGGATACAGTCTCACGTCGTGCTCCCCCTCGTAGGCGCTGACGTAGATAAAACAGGGGAATATCTCGTGGCTGTAGGCCTCCGTGGGCCCGTCTATCCCCAGCAGCACGCTACTCCAGACCGTAGTCATCAAGAGAAAGATCGTCAGCGTCTTCCTCCACACGCTTCCGCCTCCTAAGGAATATTATTATGGCGAGGACCAATAAAAGGCCTCCCAGTAGCAGCGGCGACGGCCCCTCCGGGGCCTCTTCTTCCCTGAAGCCGGCGTTGAGAACTGAAAAGAGCTCGGAGCGAAGCTTCTTGGCCACGGGCAGGGCCTCTGAGTACCTCTTTTCCTCCATAAGGGTCTTGAGCTCGTCGTAGAGGTTGAGTATGGTCGTGGCCCTGTCCCCTTCCTTCAGCTCGTCCCTGTGGGCGAGGACGAAATTGACGGCGGACTCCATGTCCGGGAATACGCCCACTTCGGTGACGATCCTCTCGTTCAGGAGCTTGCTCAGCTCCTCGTAGGCGGCGTAGGACTTGCTCAGCTCTATGAGCCTCGCCACGTCCTCCTCGGAAGGGTTAAAAATGAGGGAAAGCAGCCGGTAGTCCGACTGCGCCCGGGAAAGGAGCTCGTCAAGGTCCGTCCTGCTGAAGGGTGGCGTGATGAGCTCCGAGAGAGCATTCACAAGAGTTAAATCTACGTTTTCTTCGGCGGCGAGCCGGGTCTTTATTTGCTGGGACAGTTCAATGATGCGGCTCGCCGCCCCGTAGACGATCTCGAAGTCCTGGATGACGTTGAGGTCCGGGCGGTAATCGCAGCTTGGATATTCGAGGAAGCGGTGAACGGAACTCTTCAATGATTCGAGCCGGGTGACGTAGGCCTCTATGAGGCGTTGCAGATCGATCACTTCCTCGTTTAGCTCTCGGAGGTCCAGGGGAACGTCGTACCTCTCCGAGAGGCTCCTTGCCTGAAGCAGCTGCAGCTCGTACTCCTTGAGGGCCTCCTTCAGGGATCTCAGCGAGGTGATGGTGGAGTCGTTGAGGAAGCCAAGACTGTCTATCACGCTGAGGAGTTTGTAGTAGGTGTAAAAGGTCCGGGCAACCTCGTAGCTGGGGTTTTCGGTGTAAAAGAGGGTGATGCTGTCCCCGGACGCCGCGTAGTAGACCTCCACCTCTCCTCCACAATCGAGGGTGATGAGGGTGGCCTCCTGGGGCACAGCCAGAACCACGGGGATCAGGAGGAGTAGCAGCGCCCACCTCACACTATAAAATGGAGGGCTCCTATTAATAACCGTGTTCA
>JAADDC010000029.1 GCA_013154145.1 Candidatus Iainarchaeum sp.
TGTTGGTGACCTTAATAACAGCAACGTTGTCTTCAACAAAGCAGTGGGCATATAGAGCAGCTTGGTCTGTATTCTGCTTCTCAGGAAGAACAAACGTGAGGTAAAAGTGCAGAGAAACGACGCCTATGAGGAGCACGCCGAGCCCCAGCAGGAACAGACCGACGCTCTTTACATCGAGCTTCATCCTTTCACTCCTCTATCTTTATGCTGCCCGTGGGGCAGCTCTGGGCGGCGGTCCTGACGATCTCCTCGTCCGCGGGGTCCACCTCCTCCTTTATGGCCACGCTCTTGCCGTCCTCGTCCAGCTTGAAGTAGTTGGGGGCAATGGCCACGCAGACCCCACAGCCAATGCAGGTCTCCTTGTCCACCCAGACCCTCATGCTTCCACCCCTACCATTACGGTCTCCACCTATTTAAAGCTTGGGCGCCGTGATGTCGTCCCTCACGCCCAGCTTCATCTTGGCCTCCTCGCTCATCATGGAGGGGTTCCAGGGCGGGTCAAAGGTCAGCTCTATGATCACGTCGGGATAACCCAGCTCCTTGACCTTCTTCTCTACCTGTGCGAGTATGACGGGCCCAACGGGGCAGAAGGGCGTCGTCCATGTCATGACGATCTTGGGCAGCTGGTTCTCCCAGCCCATCTCGTAGATCAGCCCCAGGTCCACGATGTTCATCCCTACCTCCGGATCCACCACGTCCCTCAGGGCCTTCAGGATCTCTTTCAGCTTTTCGTCCTGGAGCTGCTCCTCCGACGTGATGCTCATGTATTAACAATTCCTTAACGGTGTTAAAAGCCTTGCTAAAGGTCAAAGACCACCTGCGCGTACTTCCTCCCCTCCACCTCCCCCACCTCCAGCATGTGGTACGACACCGCCTTCACCTCCGAGAAGGGCTGGTGCTTCTCTGGGTTTATCTTCTCGCCGCAGGCCCTCCCCTCCAGCTTCCAGCCATCCCCTTCCTCTATCTTCAAGCTAAAATGGGAGAAGGCCATCCCCTCGGCGTCCTTGAAGACCAGCAGCTCGTTGAGGAAGTCCACCACCAGGTCTTCCAGACTCTCGCTCCTTACCTTTATCTCCCTGCATTCCCGGGGCTCCACCTTCGAAACGTCTAACATGGCCCCGAACAGCGCCTTCCCCAGCGCTTCAAATACCTCTTCCCAGCTTTCCCCATAAGCCCTTACGATGACGTCCGCCGTGTGATCCAGGAACTCGTAACCTCCGGCCACGGAACAATAGGGCCGTATAAGCTTTAAGGACCATCCAGCGCTATGTTTCCGTGAAGGTTCGCTGGCGGATCCTTGGCGGCGCCTGGAAGGAGGAGGACTGGGAGGAGGCCCCCCTCGAAAAGATCATGCTAAAGCTGGGCCTCTCCCCTGAGGAGTACATCCCCTCCGTCAACGGAAAGGTTGTCACCCCCGATTACATTCCCAAAGAGGGGGACGAGATCACCTTCGTCCCGGTGGTCTCCGGTGGCTAAGTGTTCCCTCTGCGACAGGGACGCCGTCTACTGCCCCCGCTACGAGGGCCGCTGCTACTGCCGCGAGCACTTCGTCAAGTGGTTCGAGGGCAAGGTCCGCAAGACCATCCGCAAGTTCTCCTTCTTCGGAAAGGAGGAACACATCGTGGTGGCCACCTCCGGCGGCAAGGACTCCCTGGCAGCCCTCTACTTCCTTCACAAATTATCCCGCCGGGTCCCCGGCTGGAAGATCTCGGCCCTCCTCATCGACGAGGGAATAAAGGGCTACAGGGACGAGGCCATCAAGGACTTCCTCAGGGTGGTGGAGCGCCTCGGCGTGGACTACAAGATCGTCTCCTTCAAGGAGGAGATTGGCTACAGCCTCGACGAGCTGGTCCAAATGGGTTACGAGAGGGGGCTCCCCTACAAGCCCTGTACCTACTGCGGTGTCTTCCGCAGGTACCTCCTGAACAAACATGCCCGGGAGCTGGGCGGCACCGTCCTCGTCACCGCCCACAACCTTGACGACGTGGTCCAGACCTTCCTCTTGGATCTTTACCGGGGTGACGTAAAGAAGATACCGAGGCTGGGGCCCGTCACGGGCGTTTCCTCCCACCCCAAGTTCGTTCGCCGCGTAAAGCTCTTCTACGAGGTCCCCGAGAAGGAGGTGACCATCTACGCCCTCCTGAACGACGTCTATCCCTCCACCTTCGTGGAGTGTCCCTACGCACGCTTCTCCCCCCGCTGGCAGATCAGGAGCTTCATCAACCGCATGGAGGAGCTCTACCCCGGATCTAAGTATTCCCTCCTCAAGTCCCTGCTCGCCCTGGTGGACGCCCTCAAGGAGAAGTACAGGGAGCGTCCCCGGACCTGCAAGATCTGCGGTGAACCCTCCTCGGGTGAGATCTGCCGCGCGTGCCAGTTAAAAATGGAACTGGGCATCTTGGATGTGAAACTATGAACCCCTACAGAGAGCTGGAGGCCTACGTGGAAAAGCTGGTTGGCTTCCCTGTCAAGGGGAGCATCCCCCCGGAAGAGAAGGGTGACTACGCCTTCCCCGTGGGTTTCCGCCTCGCCAAGGAGTGGAAGGTCTCCCCTGAGGAGGCCGCCCGGCGCGTCGCCGAGAAGGTGGATCACCCCCTTGTGGAGAGGGTGAACGTGGAGGGGGGCTACCTCAACGTCTTCTTCAACCGCCGGGCCTTCCTGGAAAGGATCTGGGAGGACGCCCTCTCCCCCCATTACGGCTCTGCCTCCCAGGAAAAAACCTACGTCATCGACTACTCCTCCCCTAACATCGCTAAACCCATGCACGTGGGCCACCTCAGGAGCACCATTATCGGCGAGTCCCTCAAGCGCATACTCCGCTACCTGGGCAACCGCGCCATCGGCCTGAACTACCTCGGCGACATTGGCACCCAGTTCGGCGCCCTCATTGTGGCCTACAGGCGCTGGGTCGACGAGAAGAGGCTACAGGAGGACCCCATCAAGGAGCTCCTGCGCATCTACGTCAAGTTCCACGAGGAGGCCGAGAAGGACCCCAGTCTCGAAGAGGAGGCCCGCCGGGAGTTTGAGAAGCTGGAGAAGGGCGACCCCGAGAACGTGGCTCTCTGGAAGAAATTCAGGGAGCTCTCCCTCAAGGGCTTCGAGCGCATATACAGGAGACTCGGCGTGGAATTTGACGTGATAGTGGGGGAGAGCGACTTCGTGGAGGATGCCAAGAGGATAGCAAGGGAACTCTTGGAAAAGGGGATTGCCGTCGTCTGGGAAGAGGGTGAAAAGAAGGGGGCCATCGTGGCCGACCTGGAAGCCGAGGGATTGAACCACCCCGTTCTCCTCAAGAGTGACGGAACGACCATTTACCTCTCCCGGGATCT
This sequence comes from Candidatus Iainarchaeum sp., assembly GCA_013154145.1. Taxonomy (GTDB): domain Archaea; phylum Iainarchaeota; class Iainarchaeia; order JAADDC01; family JAADDC01; genus WANZ01. Next base: position 3,330 of record JAADDC010000029.1, read on the forward strand.
GGCCTCCCTCCTCTGGAGGATAAGGGAGTTTGACCCGGACGCCCTCCTCTACGTGGTGGCCATCGAGCAGAACCTTCACTTCCGCCAGCTCTTCACCATCGCCCACAAGATGGGCATAGACCGGGAACTGGTCCACGTTTCCTTTGGCATGGTCCACGTGGAGGGAATGAGGCTCTCCACGCGGCGTGGGCAGGTCCTCTTCCTGGAGGACATCCTCGACACCGCCGTCGCCCACGCCGCCGAGGAGATGAAGAAGAGGGGATCCTACTCTCCCGAGGACGCCGAGAACATCGGCGTCTCCTCCGTCATCTTCTGGATGCTGAAAACGGAGCCCAAGAAGGACGTCACCTTCCGCTGGAAGGAGGTGACCTCCTTCACGGGGGAAACCGGTCCCTACGTTCAGTATGCCTACGTGAGGGCCCGCAACATCCTCGAAAAGAAGAGCGGACCCATCTCCGTCCTCGATCCCGACGACGCCGAGTGGGAACTAATCAAAAAGATAGCCCGCTTCCCCCTGATCCTCGAGGAGAGCGCCCGCCGCTACTCCCCCCACGTCCTCGCCCGCTACCTTCTGGACCTCGCCACGGTCTTCCACCACTTCTACGACCACAACAGGGTGATCGGGTCCCCCCGCGAGCCCTTCAGGCTCTGGATCGTCCGGGCCGTGGAGAACGTCCTCGGAATAGGCCAGAAACTCCTTGCCATGAGACCCCCGCGGAGGATGTGATCACTCTACCCCTTCTACAAAATTCCTGGCGGCCTCTCCTATGAGGGGAGAGTAGCCGCCCTCGAGAACGGCCACCCAGCTCCACTCCCTCAGCTTCCTCCCCAGGTGGAAAAACACCTTTGGCGTGAGCGAGAAGTAACTCAAAGGATCTGTGTAAAGACCGTCGAAGCCCAGGGAGAGTACGATGAACTCCACGCCCCTCTCCTTGAAGAACCTGAAGGCCTTCTCCAGGAACCTCAGGAACTCGCCGTCCGTGAGCGGATGGTAAACGGGGACGTTGAACCTCCTTTCGTCCGATTCCTTGCCCGTCCCGGGGTATCCTGCCCCCATATGTACAGACGCGTAGACCGCGTTCTCCGGAAGCAGGTCCTCCGTTCCGTTGCCGTGGTGGGCGTCCACGTCCAGTATCCCCACCTTCTCTTCCCTGAAGAAGGCCGCCCCCGCGGTGTTGTTAAAGATGCAAAAGCCCATACCCCTGTTCCTCTCGGCGTGGTGGCCCGGCGGCCTCGTGAGCACGAAGCTGTTCTCCTCCGCTTCCACCGCCGCCGTGAAGGCCCTTACGGCTACCTCGTATGTGTAGGACGTCACGTACGTGTCGGGATCCAGCCAGCCCACGAAGCTCTTCACTGCTTCCACATATCGTGGGTCGTGTAGCGCCTTCACCAGCTCCTCGTCACCCTTTTCCCACAGCTTGGGCTTTTCCTTTATTTCCTCCAGTATCCAGTCCACCCGCCGCGGAGACTCTGGGTGACCCGGGTGAAAGTGCTTCTCGTGGTCCTTTATAACGACGATATCCACCGGGCGATCACCCCCGCCACCGACACTTTACTCTCCTTTCTTTCTATGGTATCTGTCACCACCACTTCTCCCAGTTTCTTCAGTCTCTCCCAGCCCGGCGAGAACACGCCGTGCACACCCACGAAGAGAACTTCGTCGGCCTCCACGAACTCCGCCGCCTTTAACATCGTTCCACCGGATCCGATGATGTCGTCCACGATGGCCACGGTTTTCCCTTTTACCCTTTCACCCTC
>JAADDC010000071.1 GCA_013154145.1 Candidatus Iainarchaeum sp.
CGTGGAGTTGAGGATCATAGAGGTGGACGGTTTAAATGAGCTCTATAGGGAGAACGGAAGCTTCGAGCTCATTTCTTTCCTGGAGGACGAGCTCGGGGACAGCTTCTCGGGATACTACCGGGTTGGGGCCGTGGGCCCCGGCGGCTTCGGAACCTCCTTTGGCAACGTGGTGTTCCACGAGAGGAGCATGGAAACCTACGACTTCTTTGGACGGGGCGGTCTGGGAAGCGTCCTCGCCCACAAAAACCTGGTGGGCTTTGCCATCGGCGGAACCGCCCCGGACCCGGAGGTCGACGAGCGAATTTTACAGGCTCTCAAGGAGGTTGACATGGCCAAGGCCACGGAGAAGTACCGACTGGTGCCTTCCGAGGGTGTCGGCGGGACCATATACAACTGGTTCGTCCTCAGGGCGATGCTCCCGGCCCTCAACTGGAACACCATTTACATGAGCGAGGAGGAGCGGGAGGAAATCTACGAGGACTACGTCAAACCCCTCACGGAGAAGATACGGCGCCGCTTCAAGGAAGGTAGCATCCGCTCCAAGACCTGCGGCGAGAAGTGCATCGCAGTTTGTAAGAAAATGGATGGAAAGAAGAAGGTGGAATACGAGCCCTTCACGTCCCTGGGCCTCCAGCCGGGCATATTCAGCTACGAGCTCATCCTCGATCTCACCCACAGGGTGGACGCCCTGGGGCTGGACTCCATCGAGGCGGGCAACGCCATCTCCCTCTTCATCGACGCCATCGATCAGGGCATATACGAGGGGAAGGCCTCCCTCGTGGAGATCGACGTGGAGAAGAACTACGAGTTTGCCATGAACTTCCTGGACAAGCTGCTAATCGGTTCCTATCCCCTCTCGGATGGGGTGGCGAGGGGCGCCCGCGCCATGGAGCTCAGGCGCCTTGCAGTCTACGTTCCCACCCGCTCGGGCGGCATCGTCCCGCCCCAGTACTGGAACCCCGGCTTCCACCTCGACTTACCTCTCGTGGGGAAGTTCATGACGTACTACCACAACGACAGGCTCAGCGCCTACGAGTGGGGGAAGAAGGCGGGCCAGAGGTTCATGAAGGAGTTGCTCCTGGAGGACCTGGGGATCTGTCGCTTCCACAGGGGCTGGGTGGAAGAGCTGCTGGAGAAGCTGGGCATCTCGTCGCCCTACATTGACGAGACGGTGAGGACCATCAAGCTTGTTAATTTACTGCGCCGGGGCTACGTGATGCCACCGGAGGGGCGCTCCAAGGACCTCATTCGCAGCTACTACCTCCTCTTTGGCGAGGAAACGGATCCCTTCATCTGGTATTTCGAGGCCAAGAAGGGCATAGACGAGGTGGTCCCCACCCTCAGGGAGGTGGAGAGCGCTCAATGACGCCTCCGTACCCCACGTAGAGAAGCCTGTCCGGTTTGATCACCTTCAGGAGCTCGGGGCGGTGGGTGACCAGCACCAGCGTGATGTTCTTTTCCCTGGCGAGCCTCACCACCTTCCTCGCTATCCTCATGGCCGTGAGGGTGTCCAGGTGGGCGGCGAACTCGTCGATGACGAGGAGGTTGGGCCTTTCGGCGAGCACCGATGCGATCTTGGCCCTCTCCTTCTGCCCCGTGGAGAGCTCGCTGAACCTCGCCCGGTAGAAGACGGCGTCCGAGAGCCCCGAGACGTTGAGGAGCTCTATGGCCGCCACGATGTCCCCTATTTTCCTGTAAACGTGTTCCAGGATGGACTCGTCGCCAAACTGGGGCTCTGCCTCTCCGGGTATGAGGACGGAGATCCGCGCGTTGGAGGGGATGTATACCTCTCCCTCGTCGGGCTCCGAGAGGCCGCTGATCAGTCTCAGGAGCGTGGTCTTGCCGGCTCCCGAGAGGCCAGCGAGGACAACGACCTCTCCGGGCTTTATGGAGAGGTTCACGTTGCGGAGGACGTAGCGCTGGACCACACGCCTGTCCACCCCGAAGGAAAGCAACACGTCCCTGACCTTGGGATCCAGCCCCTCCACGTCCAGGACACTGGTGTATAGTTTAGTGACTCCCTGGAGCTCCAGGTTTTCGCTCAGGGGATCGGGGAACTCCAGCTTCGGGTTGTAGAGCCTGCCGCCGTGCTGCCGGGCGACGGGATCCGTCCTCAGGAACTCCTCTATGTACTTCCTCGCCTCCTCCGTGAGGGGGTAGTAGAGGACGGGTCGGCCTGACGCCGTGTCCCAGAGGTAGACGAAGCCCACCCGCTCAAAGAAGGGGTGGTAGCGGGCCATTTGGGCGATGGTCTCCACCATCACCTTCTTTTTCCTCATCTCGGGCACGTCCCTCTCGTCCACCCACTTGAGGGCCTCCTTCACGATGGTCATGCCCAAGCCGTCGCCCCTGTAGTCCGGGTGAATTACCACGCGGGAGATCCGGGAGACCGCCGTGTTGCACATGGCAATGGCTCTTTTTCTAACCAGCTCGAAGAGCTCCTTCCTGTTCAGCCTCGGGTACCTGCGGGCCAACTCCCTCATGAGCTTCTCGGGCCAGTAGGTGGGGTGGAACCACTCGGGCGGGAACACCTTCTCCCGTATGTTCTTGATGATGGTGTTCCCCACCCTGCGGTGCATGAGGGGAATGGGCGGGTCGATGCGCAGGTATCCCACGATGTCCGGTTCGAAGGGCTGCTTCTCCACGAGCTCCATCACGATGAAGCGTGAAACGGGGAGGGACCCCTTGATCTCTACCAGGACGCAGTGGTCGGCGGGCTTCACGTTGGCCTGCACGTAGCGGTCGCCGCACCACCAAATGGCCACCGTGTCCTTCTTGGAGGCATAGTGGTACTGCTCCAGCTCGGCTATGAGCTCGAAGTCCCTCTTGGTAACGGCCTCTCGGACCCGGAGCCTGTAGGTGTAGAGGACATCGCCGCTGAGGGGGTCCTTCTTCTCCAGGGTGATCTCCTCGTTGAAGGGCGGCCAGGCGAGCACCTTCTTCTCGCCGTAGAACTTCCAGAGCCTGAACTCGTGGGAGAAGTAGACCTTCTTCTCCCCTTCCACCTCAATCTCCACGTACTCGTTCTTCCTGAACCACTGGGCTATGGAGCCGGGCAGAAACAGCTTTACTTGGTCACTCTTTACCTTCACGATCAGGTAGCCCTTCCAGCGGTAGGAGTACTTGGGCACCCCTGCCTTAGTAACCCTTCCGGCGAGCCTCATCCTCTGCCTCCCGTATCCTTTTCAGGTCATCCTCCTTTAAACGGACCCAGGTTTGCACGCCCCTCTTGAGCTCCACGGGAACGGGTTCCCTGAACCTGAGGGGGTTCTTCAGGACCCAGCCGTAGAGTTTCTTGCCGCCGGCGTAGTCCTTCAGAAAGGCCCTCTCCTCGGGGGAGAGCTCCATCTCGTCGGGATTCAGTTCCACCACGTCCACGATCTCCACAACGCCGTAGGCCTTTCCCCTCCAGAGGAGGACTACTTTCCCCCTGTACTTGGTTCTGCTCTTCCTGATCTCCACGGGCTTCCTCCCGTCGAGTATGAGGTCTATGAAGGGCTTCTTGATGATGAGCCCCTTGATTTCAGAGCTAGAGGGCTTCATCATCGGTCACCTCAGAGTTCACCTCCCTCATCACGCTAAGATATTTTCTGCTCCTGCTTTTATTGCTATGGAGAGGGTCCTCGTGACGGGGGCCAGTGGCTTCCTGGGCAGGGAGCTGCTCCCCCTCCTGGAGAGGAGGTACCGGGTCGTTCCCTTCTCCCGGCGAAACGGCGGCGACGTCCTCGACAGGGAAAAGGTTTTCGACGCGGTTTCCAAGGTAGATAGGGTGGTGCACCTCGCCGCTGAACTCAGGGACTCGTCGCCTCGGCTCTTTGACGTGAACGTTAGGGGAACCAGGAACGTGGCGGACGCCTGCGAGCAGATGGGCGTGAAGTTAATTCACGCCTCCACGGTGGGGATCTACGGAGACACGGGAGAAATTCCCGCCGACGAGAGGAGAGAGGCTTCCCCTGAGACACCCTACGAGCTCTCGAAGTTGCTGGCGGAGCACGCGATCCTCGTCAGGTCTGTCGACCACGCCATCCTCCGCTTTGCCCCTATCACCGGACCCCACCGGGAGTGGGCGCGCCTGAAGAACCATGCAAGGAGGGGTTTCCCCCTTCCCTACAGGGACCAGCGCTGGCAGCTGCTTTCCCTCGGTGACGCCGTCCGGGCCATCCTCTTTGCCCTGGAGGAGAATCTGAGCGGCATCTACAACGTGGCACATCCGAGGATCTACGACTTCGCGGAGGTGATGGAGGCCCTCCTGGGAAGGAGGCCCCTCCTGGCCCCTCCAAGCCTCCTGAAACCTATTTACACCCTCGCCGGTTATTCCAATGCCTTCAAGCGGCTGGTGAGGAACCGCCTTTACGACGTTCAAAAGATAAGAAGGGAGGGCTTCGAGTTCAGGGAGGAGCCCCTCAGTCGCTGGACCGAACGGACTCCCTGAACTTCCTTATGGCCGAGAGGGCGGTCCTGATCACGAAGCTACCGTACTTGGTGGTCCTGTACTTTCCCCGGGACTCCTTTTTCAATAAGCCGAGGTAAAGCAGGTCCCTGAGGTGGTAGTGGAGCGCGCCGCCCCTGAGGCCCACCGCCTCGCTGATCTGGCCCTCACTGGCACCCTCATAGGCTTCCAGGAGGATCAGCACTTTCACGGGGCTCAGGGACTTGGCATAGAGCTCCAGGAAGTGGCTGTTTTCTTTGATTTGTTTTTTCAGGCGTTCCATCGTCGTGATCTCGAAGCCCCGCCAGATGTCGACGTGGTAGCCGTCGTCGTTCCTCTTGATCCAGCCGGAAACGCCGACGTAAGCCACTTCCCCTGGTTTCAGTTCCTTCACCGCTTCCTTCGCCCTCTCGATGGTCCTCTTCTTCGTGTCCTCGAGGACTTCCAATACTTCTTCCACACCCACCATAATTCCATCCATACACATCTCTGTAGAATTACATTTTAAGCCTTACCCCGGAGAACGGATCCTTTTCCCTCAGAGACCGAAGAGCTTCAGGAGGGAGATGAGGGCCGCCGCCCCGAAGGGGACGGTGACGTTGTCGTCTATGCCCTCGAAGCTCTCGAGGATGGAAA
>JAADDC010000014.1 GCA_013154145.1 Candidatus Iainarchaeum sp.
TGGGTCTGAGGGGGGTCACGTCGGTGCCCACGCCACCGCCGTAGGAGTAGGTTCTGGCCATCTGGTAGGAGGTCTTCCATATCCCTTCCAGGGAGTCCTCCTCTATCTTAAGGAAATAGCAATTGGAAAGGGTCTTCAGGCGGTAGAGGTCGCCGGCGCCCGTTCTTATTCTGCCGGCGGGGGATAGTACACCTCTGAACATGGCTTCGTAGAACTTCCTGGCCCACTCCATGCCCTTGGAGAGGTCCTTCTCGGCGGCGGCTATGAAGGCCGCCACCCGGACGAAGAGGTCCTCGGGGCGGGTCTCTATGTACTCCCCCGAGGGCTTGCGGAGGTAGTAGGACTTCTTGTAGATGGACTCGGCGAGGCTGTTCCCTCCCAGGTAGTCTTCCTTGAGGGGCAGCTCGCCGTTGCTGCGCAGGAGCATGAGGTAGTAGTAGAGGAGCTTGAAGCGGCGGAGCATGTCCCCGGGGAGGGCCCTCCTCACCTTGTGGTGCATGTGCCTGAACATGTGCTCTATGTCGTGGAGTTTGGATATCTCTTCCTCGCCGTAGCCTATGCTCTTCAAGAAGTCGTGGAAGCGCTCCTTTTCCTCCCAGAGGCGCTCGGCTTCGCTCACGAGGGTCTCGAGGTCCGTGACACTGAGGGTCCTCACGCCCATCGACACCCAATACCCCGAGGTGCTATAAGAAGAATGCGGCTCAGGATTCAAATCGGGTTTTTAACTGTAATGTTACGCTGACTTCACTTTCTTAACCTCTGGACGCGAGCTCGTCGCACACCCTGCAGATGTCCTCCTGTCTCAGTTCTCCCCTTATGGCCCTCTCGGCCAGCTCTTCCACGCCCCGTATTCGCACCTTCCCCTTCCCCCTCTTTCCGTGGAGGTACTGGGACACCGCCGCCGGCGTGAGGTCGAGGATGCGGGCTATCTCGCTGACGCTGAGGCCGCGCCTGTGTAGCTCCTCTATGAGGGCCCTCTTCACGAGGGGGAGGATGCGTCGGCTCCGCCGCTCACACTCGAAGAACCTCACGTTAGTAAATGGTTGCTAACGTTTAAAGGAGGAAGAAGAGTAACGCTCCCCAGAGGAAGTAGGCGAGGAGCATGGCGGCCACCACCTCCCGCTCCCCGCCCCGGACTATTTTCATGAACACGTGGGTGAGGGAGTAGGGGCGTGGATAGGGAGGGAGGAGCTTCCCCTTTGATAACCTCCCGAAGCTTTCCCTCTTGAAGCCGCCCCTTGCCTTCAGGTAGAGCTCCACGAAGTAGGGGAGGAAGAGGAGGGTGGCAAAGACCTCGTTGTTGGAGAGGATGGCGAGGGCGGCGATGAGGGCCCCCATGGCGTAGGTGAAGGAGTCCCCGGGGAAGACCCTCGCGGGGTAGCGGTTGAAGAGGAGGAAGGCGGCCACGGCGGCCATCGCCGTGAGTGCCGGGATGAACACCCAGCTGTTCACGGACTTGAGGGAGAGGAAGAAGAGGGTTATGAGGACGAGGCCTGCCTCGAGGCCGTTGAGACCCGCCAGCATGTTGACGGCGTTGGAGGCGCCAACGACGCCCACGGGGACAATTAAAAGTGCGTAAACCTCGTTGGGGACGGGAAAGGGGTTGTACTGGGGGTTGAAGTAGGCGATGGCCGCCAGGGGGACGCTAAGGAAAAGTGTGAGGAGGGGCTTCAGCCACTGGGGAAGCCCCTTCTTCCATCCCAGGACGTCGTCCACGAAGCCAATTAATCCAATACCCAGGAACACCGCTATGGTGGCCAGCAGCTCTTCCCTCTGGGGGAGGAAGAAGAGGAGGAGGGAGAGGGACAGCGCGAGGGAGAGGAGGAGGGGGAGGCCGCCGGCCTCAGGGACCAGAACTTCCCCTTCCTTGTGGACGTCCCGGCCCAGCAGGCCCCGCTTTCTGGCGAAATCTATCCAGAGTTTCAGGGAGAAGTAGCTGAGGAGGAAGGAGAAGATGGGGATTAGCCACTCCATCCCTACCATAGGGGCGCTTTCCTTTTTGGAGCTTGCGGTCATAAGTAGTTCCATGCGCTACCTTATCACCTCTGCACTCCCCTACATCCACGGCATACCTCACCTGGGCAACTTCGTGGGGAGCATATTCCCCGCCGACGTGATGGCGAGGTTTCTCCGGATGAAGGGGGAGGAGGTCCTCTTCATCTGCGGCTCTGACATGCACGGATCTCCCCTCGAGGTGGCCGCCTTCAAAGCTGGCAGGGACGTCAAGGAAATGGCCTACGAGAACCACAAGAAGATCAAGAAGCTCATGGAGGACTGGCTGGTCTCCGTTGACTACTGGGGGCACACGGACTCCGAGGAGAACAAAGAGATCACCTACGAGATATTCAAGAAGCTGGACGAGAGGGGCTACATCAAGGAAGAGGAGGTGGTGATGCCGAGGTGTAATAACTGTGGCAGGGTGCTGGCGGACCGCTGGATAGAGGGGACCTGTCCCTACTGTGGGGGACTGGCGAGGGGGGACCAGTGTGACGACTGCGGGGCGATACTGACGCCGGACCAGTTAATAAACCCCCGCTGCGTTTACTGTGGCTCCTTTGACATCGAGTTCAAGCCCATAAAGCAGCTGGTCTTTGACCTCCCTGCCCTCGAAGATGAACTAAAGAAATTCTACGAGGAGAGGAAGCACCTCTGGCCCGAGTACGTGAAGAAGACCACCGAGTGGTACCTCTACAAGGAGGGGCTGAAGCCGCGCTCCATCTCCCGCTATCTGAACTTTGGCTTCCCCGTGCCCAAGGAGGGCTTCGAAGATCAGGTCCTCTACGTCTGGTTCGACGCGCCCATTGGTTACATCGGCATCACCTACCAGTGGGCCAAGGAGATAGGCGATCCCGAGGCCTGGAAGGAGTGGTGGAAGATGCCCCTGGCCTCGGACGTCTTCTACGTTCAGTACATGGGCAAGGACAACGTGTTCTTCCACGCCATCTTTTTCCCTGCCATGCTCATCGGTTCTAACGACTGGAAGCTGGTGGACGTCATCGCCGCCACCCAGTACCTCACCGCCAAGGGCGTGAAGTTCTCCAAGAGCAGGGGCGTTGGGCTGAACCTCGAGACCGCCAAGGAATTACTACCCGTGGAGTACTGGAGGTACGTGCTGGCGGCCCTCTTCCCCGCCCACAAGGACACGGAGTTCTCCTGGGACGTTCTGGTGGAGAAGATTAACAAGGAGCTGGTGGACAACATCTCCAACTTCATCTACAGGACGCTCTCCCTATCCCACAGGAAGGGCATAGATTTGAATACCCCCTTGGGAGAGGAGGAAGAGAGGGAGATCCAGAAGGTCCGGGACTTTGCCCGGAGGATAGAGGAAGCCTACATGGAGTTCTTAGGGTTTAATAAGGTGGTTTCGCTTGTCAACCAGCTGGCCTCCGAGGGGAACGCGTGGCTGAACCGCAGGGAACCCTGGAAGGAGGAAGATCCCAGCAGGACGCTGGTGGTGGCCCTCTACTACGTGAAGGTCATCGCCCTCGCCCTCTACCCGATACTGCCCCTCACCATGAAGAGGGTGCTCGACCTCCTGGGGGTGTCCCTCTCCTGGGACGAGGTGGATCAGATAAGAGTAAGCAAGGTGGAGAGGCCCTTCAAATTATTCAAACGGATAGAGGAGGCCGAGGTGGAGAAGTGGAGGGAGCGCTTCTCCCCCGAGGAGAAGAAGCCCAGCGTCTCCATTGACGTGGTGCTCAACGCCAAGATGATGACGGGGGTTGTTCGGCACGTGCAGGAGATCGGCGGAGATGAGGAGCGGTGGCTCCTGATAATCGAAGGGCCCGACGGAAAGACCTATCGTGCCGCTCCCCCCATCAAAAAGAAGTACTCCCCCGAGGATCTCAAGGGAAGGGCTATACTCTTCGTTCCCCTCGAGGAAGGCGTGAAGCTGTCCGGCGTGGAAGTGAACGCCGCGGTCCCCCTGGCAGGAGATTCAATCGTGGTGGCAGACAGGAACGTTATCGGGAAAGTTCGTTAACCATGGTTTAATTTTTACCCTACCAAAAATTGAAGTGTGGTTAAATTATTTTCCAACTAAAATTGAAGTATGGTTCAATACTTGCCCAGAGAAATGGAGGTCGAGGTGGAGAAGTGGCTGGAGAGGGGGCTCTCGGTGGTGTTGGTGGGGCCCCGGCAGAGTGGCAAGACCACGCTGTTGAAGTACTTGGCAAATAAGCACGGCTGGACCTACCTCACCCTCGAGGACCCCGACGTTTTGAGACTGTTCTCGGACGTAAAGTCCGTGGCATCTTTGTACAAAGGTAATACCCTCCTCATCGACGAGGCCCAGTACGATCCGGAGATAGGGAGGAAGTTGAAGTACCTCCACGACGTGGAGGGGATGCGCTTCGTGGCGTCGGGGAGCGGATCCTTCGACGTGAAGGTGAAGGTGAGTGGGGAGCTGGTTGGGCGGGCCGCGAGGTTGGTCTTGCTTCCCCTGAGCTTCGGGGAGTTCCTGAGGTGGAAGGCTCCAGAGAACATCTTCGAAGCCTACGTGGAAAGTAGAAAAGCGGTGTATAACTTGTTGAACGGCAGGGACGACGAGCCGCCCTTTAGAGAACTACCCCCTGTGGAGTCACTCTGGAAGGAGTACGTGGTTTATGGAGGATATCCGGCCGTCGTCAGGGCCGAGGCGACTTTAAAAAAGGAGTTGTTGGTTCAGATCATCTCTGCATATGTGGATCGTGACGTAACCAGTTCCCTGGGTGTCAGGGAAAAGATGAAGTTTTTGAGAGTCGTAGAGTTCCTCGCCCTTTCCCTCGGATCTCCCCTAAAGAAAAGTAGTGTCATGGATGCGGCCAGGGTGAGCTTCCCCACCCTTGAGTTTTATTTGGCCATACTCTTCAGCACGTTCATTACCTTTGAGGTGAGACCGCTACCACTTAGTAGCGTCTACCTGCGCAAGTCGCCGAAGATTTACTTTTACGACAGCGGGATAAGAAATGTCTTCACCGACAACTTGAAACCCTTTGTTTCCAGGGACGATCAGGGGGTTCTC
>JAADDC010000028.1 GCA_013154145.1 Candidatus Iainarchaeum sp.
ACCGCTTGTTCAAGTACTTAAGAACTTCCACCATCAACCTACCCAGAAGGATTGCGGACGCAGTCAAGCGGCTGGAACGCCAAGGGGTGAGAAAGGATCTCATTCTTCAGACCCTGCGGTGGATAGAGGAAACTCTGGCCGAGGCGAAGGAAAACCATCCCAACGAGAACGTCCGCGAGATCATCAAAGTTATCCACCCAGAGATTCAAAGGATCCGGGAGGAGTACGAGAAGAAACTGGAAGAAGAGCTGAGACAGGTCCTGGAAGAAATGAAGAAAAAGAAAATCAGGCCCGAGGACATAGGAAGATTCATTCCCCCTCCCGATTGAAGGAACAGAGATCCTTGAGGGGACAGGCGTCGCATCTCGGTTGGGGGCGGCAGTAGTTCTTGGCCAGTTCCACCACGAGGGCGTGGAACTCCTTCAGCTCTTCAGGATCCTTCATTTCCTCCTCCACAAGGGAGCGAATTTCCTCGTAGCGATAGGGGCCTCGCCAGATACCCAACCGCGAGAAGACCCGGTGGCTGTAGCGGTCAGCCACAAAGACCGGCCGGTTGAAGACGTAGAGAAGGATGGAGTCGGCCGTCTCCTTTCCTATTCCCTTGATGGAGAGGAGAAGTCTACGAAGCTCATGCGTGGGAAGGGTGGCGAGCTCCTCCAAGGGGTGGTCAAGGAGAAAGCGGCTGAGCTCCTTGAGGTATAGGGCCTTCTGGTTGTAGAAGCCGGCGGGCTTTATGAGTTCCCTTAGCTCGTTCAAGGGACAGGAAGTTATCCTCTCGGGGGTTAAACATCCGGCGTTCTTCAGGTTTTCGATGGCCCTCTCCACGTTTTTCCAGGAGGTGTTCTGGGTGAGTATGGCCCCCACCATCACCTCGAAGGGGGTCTCGGCGGGCCACCAGCCCTGGGGGCCAAAGTGATCAAGGAGTCGCTTGAATATCGTTGACATCGTAGCGGGCACGCAGACCCCTCACGTCGCCAAACATGCGGTCCAGGATGTAGGCCTGTAGTTTGTCAAAGTGGGTGCTGAACTCCTCGTAGTAGCCGTTGACGTCCGAGAGGAAGGGGAGGTAAACGTTGAGGGGGGAACCGTAGAGGACGTAGAGGGCGGCCCCGAGAAGCAAAACGAGGGAAACCATGAGCATGGCCATGTTGTGGTTCACGGAAACCTCTTCCATCTTCCTTTGGTCGTCCATGCGGCCGCGACTCACGAGGCGCAGCATGGGGAGTGTGTAGACGAGGAGGCCAAGCACGAGGAAGGCAAAGTGGTAGGGGGAAAGGAAGAGAGAAGGCAGGGAGAAGATGATGGCCAAAATACTAATGACTATGAGGTTGCGCATCTCCCGGCTGCGAACGATGTCGTCAAGCTTGCCCTTCTTGCGGAGCTTGTAGACGCCGTGACCGAGGGCGTAGAGGGAGGAGTAAGCGATGAAGAGGGGGATGAAGATGGTGGGGATGGCACCGCCGTAGAAGGCGTTCCAGAAGGCCTCGAAGTTGAAGAGCTCCACGAGGATGAGGAGTATTTGCCTGAGGACCGTGTCCTTGACATGGGTGCGAATGTTGTTGAGAATGAGGGCCATGACGGAGAAGAAGCCCAGCAGAGGATCCCAGAGGGTGGCAAGGAAGACGGAGATGGCCAGCAGGTTCCCCATGAGGACCAAGAACTCCTTGGGGGTGGCGTAGCCCAGGACCAGGGCCTTTTCCTTGTAGACGGCTCCCTTCTTCTTGTCCTCCTCGTAGTCAAAGAGGTCATTGTAGAAGTAGGTGTTGAGGTAGACCAGGAAGAAGAGGAGGGCACCCACCACACCCCAGGGGGAGGGCACCTGGCCCAGTATGGTGCCCACAAAGATGACCATGGCCACCTGCTGGAATTTTCTAATTGCCTTGGAGAGGAGGAACCAGCGCAGGAACTCCCCAACGTTCACGTGGAGAAAGGGTGGCGGAGTGGTTTAAAGACTTACCGAAACTTCGTCGATAGTCGAAGTTCAGCTTGGCGACTTCTCCTCATCGTTCCCTCGGACGAGGCTCTTTTCATCATTACCGGAAAGAAGGGGTTCCATAGATGTTTAAAAGGGGCAGGGTGGGGTATATGATCGTGGACTTCATCTGGAAGCGGCGGCGGGAGGTGCTCTTCTCTGTGAGGGAGCTCTCCCAGTTTGCCGTCTGTCCGCTCCTCTTTCTCAGGGAGAAGGTGATGCCACGGAAGAGGAGCAAGGAGATGGAGAGGGGAGCAATCCTCCACAACGAAGCTTATCAAAGACACAGGGAAAGGGCCGTAGAGATGAGCGTGGAGGAGGCTGTGGAGCGCTCCCACGAGGAGCGAATGGTGGGAAGGGAGATATGGCTGGACAACGGCGTTCTGGGGGGCTACGCCGACCTCGTGATAATAGAAAATCGCAAAGCCACGGTCATCGAGCTGAAGAGTAGCGAGAGGAGTGCCCGGTGGCCAGGGGCGGCTGTTCAGGCCCTTGGCTATGCCGTACTCCTGAGCCCGCTGGTAAAGGAGGTGAAGGCCGCGGTGGCCACCTTCGACGGGCGACTGTTCTGGGAGAGGAAGGTGAGGGAAGGTGAGAGGGACTTCGTGGAGGGAGCCCTCCGGAGGATGTGGAAGAGTGTCCTGGAGGGGCTCTTCAAGCCATCGCCGGGCCCCCACTGCCTCTCCTGTCCCTACAGGAAGACCTGTCCCGTTTTTAAGGAGGGCGACGGAATTATTCTTGAGGTAGGGGTGAGCGGCCATGGCCGAAGGCAGCTTTAATCCCAAGATAGAGGAGAAGCGCTGGAAGATCGAGTTCGAGGAGGAGATGATCGAGAAGTGGAAGGGGGAAGACTGGTGGAAGTTCAGACCCGAGGAAGGGAAGCCCGTCTTCGTCATTGACACGCCGCCGCCCTACCCCGCCCCAGTCTGGCACGTGGCCGCCGCCCTCGGCTACACGTTCCAGGACATGATAGCCCGAAGCAGGAGAATGATGGGCTACTCGGTTCTTTACCCCATTGGCATGGACGGCAACGGCCTGCCCATCGAGTTCTACATGGAGAAGTACCTGGGCGTCAACATGTTCGAGTACGACAGGGAGGAGTTCATCAGGTTGTGCAGGGAGGAGCTGGCCAAGTGGAAGAAGAACATGAGGGACATCATGCAGCGCTTCGAGCTCTCTGGGGACTACGAGGAGAACTACTATGAAACGGATTCCCCCGAGTATAGGAAGCTCACGCAGCTCACCTTCAAGATTCTCTGGGACAGGGGGCTCATCTACGAGGACGAGAGGCCCAACAACTGGTGTCCCAAGTGCAGGACCACCATAGCGGACGCGGAGGTAGAATACCAAGAGGTGGAGGGCTGGCTTTACCTGGTGAAGTACAGGGTCAAGGAAACGGGGGAGGAGCTTCTGGTGGCCACCACAAGGCCCGAGCTCCTGGCTGCCTGTAAGGCCGTCCTCATTCACCCCGACGACGAGAGGTATAAACACCTCCACGGAAAGACGGCCATAGTCCCCCTCTACAACCGCGAGGTACCCATCATTCCCCACCCGGCGGTGGACCCGGAGTTCGGCACGGGCGTCATGCACCTCTGCTCCTTCGGTGACCTGGACGACGTGAGGTTGTTCAGGGAACTGGGCCTGGAGCCCGTGAGGGTGATAGATCAGGAGGGAAGGCTGACGGAAGCGGCTGGGCCCGAGCTGGCAGGTTTAAAGGTGGGGGAAGCCAGGAAGAGGATCGTGGAGCTCCTGGAAGCAAGGGGATTGCTGGCCGGCAAGAAGAAGGTCAAGCACAGGGTGCCGCACCACGAGAGGTGCAACACACCCATCGAGATCATCCCCATGAAGGAGTACTACCTCAAGCAGGTGGAGTTCAAGGAAGATCTCAAGAAGATAGCCAAGGAAATCACGTTCATACCCGAGCGGTACAGGCAAGACCTGCTGAACTGGATAGAGAGCGTTTCCATAGACTGGCCCATATCCCGGCGCAGGTACTACGGCACGGAGGTGCCCGTCTGGACGTGTAGAAACTGTGGGCACAAGCTCGTGAAGGGCGGGGAGAAGTACTGGCAGCCCTGGAAGGAAGATCCTGGCGAGAACTGTCCCGTCTGTGGTGCACGGGACTGGGAAGGGGACGGCAGGGTCCTGGACACGTGGATGGACTCCAGCATCACGGTATTATACATAACCGGCTGGCAGAGGAAGCCCCAGCTCTTTGAGGTTGCATGGAAGGGGGAGAAGCTTCGCCCCCAGGGCTACGACATCATCAGGACCTGGCTCTACTACACCCTCCTGAGGGTGTACCAGCTCCTCGGTGAAAGGGCCTTCGACTACGTGTTCATCAACGGCATGGGACTGGATAAGCACGGCAGGAGGATGAGCAAGCGTTTGGGCAACGTCATCGATCCCTGGGATCTTGTGAAGCGGCAGGGCGCCGACACGCTCAGGCTGTGGCTGGCCATGGAGGCCACCCCCGGCGAAAACTACCGCATAAACGAGGAGAAGATCTCGGGCATGAAGAAGTTCCTCACGAAGCTCTGGAACGTGGCTCGATACATATCGGCTTACCCCATCCCCGAGGAACGACCTGAACTGCTCCCCCTGGACCACTGGATACTCTCGGAGCTGAACAAGCTCATTGACGACGTGGTGGAGGCCTACAGGGAGTTCAACTTCCAGAGGGCCGCCAGGAGACTGTACTCCTTCACGTGGAACCTCTTCGCCGGCCACTACATAGAGCTGAGCAAGCGGAGGGCCAAGATGGACGGCTGGGACGAGGGAGCCGCAAGGGCCGCCTGGTGGACCCTCCACAGGGTGCTCAGGAGCTTGCTACTACTCTTTGCCCCCATCACGCCGGCCATAACGGACAAGATCTGGCGCGAGCTCTACGGAGAGCGCTCCATACACTACGAGCGCTTCCCCGAGAAGGTGGAAGGAATAGAGGACTACAGCTCCCTCACGGAGAAGATCATGGAGTTCAACAGCAGCGTCTGGAAGGCCAAGAAGGAGAGGGGCAT
>JAADDC010000035.1 GCA_013154145.1 Candidatus Iainarchaeum sp.
CACTTCGCCCGGGGCGCACAGAAGGTGGTCTTCATGGGCTCGGACGTGCTGGGTCATCCCCACATCGACAGGCTACTGGAGGACCTGGTGAGCTTCGGCATTCCCTTTTCCCTTCCCTCCACGAGATTGGACAAGCTCACGGACGACTTCCTCGCGCTCCTCGGCAGGGGCGGCGTGAGGACCCTGACCATAGCCCCCGAGGCGGCCCACTGGAAGCGCAAACTCTTCATCGCCAAGCCCATCCGCAACGAGGACATCGTGGACGTGGCCCGGAGGGCCCGGGCCTTCGGCATCAGGAAGCTCAAGCTCTACTTCATCATCGGCTATCCCGACACCTTCCCCGAGGAGGTGCAGGCCATCGTCGACCTCTACAGGGAAGTCCGCAGGTACATCCCCGTGACGGGCACCGTCTCCGTCTTCGTCCCCAAGCCCTACACGCCCTTCCAGTACCTCCCCATGGAGCGCATAGACGTGACGGCCAAGTATCTAAAGTTCATCAAGAAGGAGACAAGCTTTGACGTGGGGAACCCCAAGAGGGCTGCCCTCCAGGCTTTGCTGTCCATCGGCGACGAGAAGATCTCAGAACTGCTCCTCAGAGCTTACAAGAACTTCAACTACCACTACTGGCTCCGGGTGGGGAGGGAAATAGGCATAGACGTCGAGTCCTACCTTTATGGAAGGAGAAACACACCATGGATGGAAAAGATACGGACCTATGTACCCCCCAGAGGCATAAAGGAAGGCTTTGAGAGGGCGATGGAGGTGATGACATAGCTTACGTGGTGGTATTCAAGGAGGGAACGGCCCTCCACAGGGCCCTCCAGCCGCTCCTGGAGTACCTGGAAGAGGAGGAGCTCAGGGGACTGGGGAAGGTCCACGCCTACTTCGAGGGGACCTCCGCCTACTTTGTCCCCCTCAAGAGGGACTTCTCCCTGGCGGGGAGAGAGGAGGAGAGGCGCATTGTCTCGGCCATAGGGGGACACGTGGACGTGGTGAGTTTGAGGGAGGGAGATCGGCTTTCCCTCTATCCCACGGGGAACCCCACCCGCTCCAACCCCCTCCTCATCGACTCCTACACTCCTCGTTCCCTCTCGCCCGTGGACCCGGACCTCCTGGGCACCCTCTGGCTGGCCCTCAGGAAGAAAGATCTTAATCCCTCTCTGCTCGCCGTCCACGACCCCCCTTCCAACCTTCAGAGGCCCCATGTCGCCGTGGAACTCCCCCTTAATAAAGTGGAGGAGCTTTTCTTTGCCCTCCTGGCCTCCTTTAGAAAGAAAAAGACCTTCGTGCCCCACCTCACCGTCTCCCGCGGCTTCGAGGCCTCTTACTTCTACCCCCTCATCGAGAGGCGACGCGTGCCCGCCTACCACCTTCCCTACTTCTGGGTCCAGTTCCTGGACCGGGAACTGTTTGAGCAAGCCCAGAGGAAGGGCGGCGTCAGGAGCATCCTCGTGGAGAAGGGTTTAGTACTCCCAGGGGAACTTCCTTACAAGGAAGTCTGAGAGGAAGGAGCGGAAGCCCTCGTGCTTGGCGTAGCGTAGTATTCCTCTCCCCTCCACCACGTCGAAGCCCTCCTTGATGACCTCGCCGAGCTCGCCTCCCACGGACTCCTCCCGGGCAATCTCCTCCATGGACTCGAAGAGCTCCACCAGCAGGCTCTTCTCTTCCACGAAGTAAAAGGCGTAGAGCCGCCCGTCTATGATGAAAGGACCGTAGGGATCGTCTCGGTGCTTCTCCAGGAAGCGCTCGCTGTTCTCCCTGTCTGTCACGGGAGGCCCCTCCCTCAGGTGTATCCTTGCGGTGTAGCGGCCACCCACTTCCAGCAAAACCGCCACGAGGTTCTTTTCGTCCGTCCAGACGCCGTGCTGTATGACGAAGTTGTCCTTCTGCTCCATCTTCTTCCTCAGTCTCCTCCCCAGCTTCTTGAGCTGTCCCCAGACGTTGTCGGGGGCGGCTTCCTCGGGATACTTCAAAAATACCCCCACGATCCTGCTCCTCCTCTCGTCCATGATGTTCTTTATCTCGGCGGGGGAGAGGAGTGGTCTCCTGGGGAAGAAGAACTTCAGGGAAGGGCTCTTGAGGAACTCCCGGGCCGCCACGATGAACTTCCCCATGCTCTCCCTCGAAACGCTGTGGGCCACGTTCCTGTGGGGATCCACGGGGTCCACCACCACGAGGGGCCGCCTCTCCCTGACCTTCCCCTTCCCCTCGATGTCTATGTACTCGCCCCAGCGCCACTCCGACGCCGCCCTCAGGACGTCCAGGAAGCTGCCGTAGTGGATGACCAGCAGCTCGCAGAGGTATCCCGAGAAGCCCTCCACCTTTATCTCTGCCCCGTAGACGCCAATCCCCTTCATAAAGGCTTTCAGGAGGCGGACTTGGTCCCTCTGCTCCGGCCTCAGTTTTCTTTTCACGTACTCGTTGTGGAGGGGCGTGCGGTCCGTGGCCGAGAGGATGCGCTCCCCGGGCTCGATCTTGTAGGCCGGCACGATCTCCACGTCCACCCCGTCGACGCGGGTTCTCAGGTAGGGGTGCTGGGCGTAGAGGAGCTCCCCTCCCATTACTTCCCTTAGCTTCTTTATCACTTCCTCGAAGCGCCCGGGCTCCACGTCCTTGGGAAATAAAATAAAAACGTCCACGTCGGAGGAACCCCTGAGATGTGTGTCCCGGGCGGCAGACCCTGCAAAGACGACGTCCACGAAGCCCAGCTCTTCCTTCAACCCCTCGAGGATATTTCGGACCTTCTCCATGGCCCTCCGCAGTCTCTCGTTTTCCTCCTCGCTGGGCCTGATCCGCTCCAGCACCTCCCTCAGCAGTTCCTCCATCCCGTTTAAATGGTTCCGTTCCTTTTATAGCGTGGCCCTCGATCCCCTGGCCTACGCCAAGATCCTCGAAGGCAAGCCCTACGGCAGCTACGCCATCCTCGCTCCAGACCTCTCGGAGGAGGAGAAGAAGCTGCTGGAAGCCCTCACCCTGGTTCTTTCGGGCAAGAAGTCGCTGAACCAGCTGGATCTCTCCTTTTTGGGAGAAAAAAGGGAGGATTTTGTCACCCTCGTCCGGGAGAGCATCCTGAAGATACCCCCTCGAAAGCTCTACTCCCCCCAGGAACTGCTCGCCATCGCCGAGGACCTCCACGAGGACCTGAAGGTCATAGGCTTCGAGGAGCCCTTTATCTCCATAAAGGCCGTCTACGACGGCCTCGGCCTCGGAGATCTCGAGTTCCCCCTCTACGACCCCTCCATCGAGGAGATACTCGTCAACGGCAGGAAGTCCACCTTCCTCTACCACGGGGAGCTGGGCTACCTGGAGGGAGAGCTGAACTTCGACCTGAGGGAGGTGGCCCGGAGGCTGCTCCGCTACCTCGGAAAGGGATCCTCCCTCATTGACGGCCACCTCCCCGACGGAAGTAGGATAAACGTTGTTTTGGAGCCCGTGAGCGACGTGGGGACCAGCATCACCATAAGGAAGTTCAAGCGCCGTAGACTGAGCCTTTTGGATATCATAAAGAGGGGGACCATGAGCACGGAGCTGGCCGCCTACCTCTGGCTCCTCATCGAGGGCATGGGCGTGGTCCCCCACAACCTCATCGTGGCGGGCAACACGGGCGGCGGCAAGACCACCACCCTGAACGCCCTCTTAGACCTGGTCCCCCTCAACGAGAGGATCATATCCATAGAGGACACCCGGGAGCTGAGCCTCCTCCACCCCAACTGGGTGCCTTTGAGTAAGGAGTACGACGACGTGGCCCTGGAGGACCTCCTCATCAACGCCCTGAGGATGAGACCCGACCGCATCGTCGTGGGCGAGGTGCGTGGCCGCGAGGCCGAGACCCTCCTGGCCGCTATGAACGTGGGCCACGCCGGTATGGGCACTATCCACGCCAACTCGGCGAGGGATAGCATCAGGAGGCTGACCTCCCCTCCCATGGAGGTCCCCCGGGAGATGCTGCCCGTCCTCAACCTCGTCCTGGTTCAGCACCGCATCAGAACGCCCAAGGGCTACGTCCGCAGGGTGACGGAGGTGGCGGAGATAGCCCCGCTGGAGGGAGGGGTGAACATAGCCCGGACCTTCGTCTGGGATCCCTCGACGGATGAAATAAAGCGCACGGAGATCCCTTCGGCCCTTATTGATAAGATGAGCGAGTACTTGAGCCTCTCGAAAAAGAAAATACAGGAGGAGTTGCGCCGCCGCCAGAAGATCATCGAGTACGCCCTCAAGGAGAACCTGGACCGGCTGAAGTTCATCTCCCTCGTGAACAGCTACTACCTGAACCCCTCGGGGGTGAAGTGATGCTGGAGGTGACGCTGATCGCCAAGCTCAGCCCCACGGAGGACCCCCAGAAGGTCCTGGAGGCCATGAAGAAACTCTTCCCCGAGCTGAACTTCGAGGTGAAGGAGGATCGCATCGTGGGGCGGGGCGAAGGTATAGCCGCTTTAAGGAGGTTCGTGGAAATTATAGGTAGGGAGGCCATCGCTCCCAGGACCCTGAGCCTCCTCAGGGAGAGGCGCCGGGGCGACTCCATCCTCATACCCATAGACCGGGAGGTGGCCACCACCGAGCGGATATCCTACGACGAGGAAGGTGAGATGGGCCCCATGTGGCTGGAGGTAAGGGGAGATGTGGAGGAACTACTTGAGCTTGTTCGCTCTCTTGCTGGCTCTGACGCTTAGCCACGCCGAGACCTACATATACTACCCCGTTTCCGGGGAGATCAGCGACGGCGGCGTGTTCTACATCGGCGAGGCAGGCCCCGGACACCTCGTCCGCCTCATCTTCAACGCCGAGGAGCCCTCCCCCATCCTCTCCGTCTCCTCCCCCGACGAGATCAACTACACCTTCAGTGCCGGCCGCCTCATCGTCGAGTTCAACGCCCCCGCGGAGGAGGGCAACTACTCCGTGGAGCTCCTCCTCCAGAAGGAGAACGGCC
>JAADDC010000041.1 GCA_013154145.1 Candidatus Iainarchaeum sp.
CATAGGCTCCAAGGAAGACGAGAAGAGCTTCCTTAAAGCCGTGAAACACTACATCGAGGAGAAGACGGACCTCAAGGTAGAGATCAAGGAAGAGCCAGTGGAAGGAAAGTACGCGCTACCCTTCAAGCCAGCGCTGGTGGTGCGTTAGAGCTCCGAAGGCGCAACTATTTTTATTTTCTTATTTGGCGAGAGGTAATCTTTTTTATTAAAAGTAATAAGGTAAACCTCGTTGAATCCGGCGTTTTCAAGAAGATGAAGAGCAGTCGCCATAAACGGAGTGTCTGCGGCATCTTTTACATAAGAAAGTGCTTTCTTTATTTGATGTTCAGGAGGATCAACAACATTCACCATCCCCAACACATCAAAAAGCAAAGTGAGCAACACGGTCGGATCCTTCCGGGAGAAGAAGTACGGGAGATGTTTGGCTATTTCCTCGATCACAGCATACGGTGTGTAAAGGGGAATGCCTTCGTGGCTAAGTAACAAAAGCTTTGAATACGTCCGTCCCGAGCCATATGCAGCCGCTATAATAACGTTCGTGTCGATTACCGCCGCAGCACTCTTTTTCTTAAAGATTTTCTCACCTCTGCTGCGAGTTCGTCGACTATGTCGTCCGTGGAGTGCAGCTCCACGAGTAGGTAATGTTGTACTATTTTTCTTGCCAGCCTCTGGAGCTGGTCTTCACTTAAGCGATCAGTTTCAGGAAGGTCCAGCACAAGGGTGATACTGCCCATGTTAGATATTACATTAACAATAAGTTAAGTGATTTTTGTAGTGCTACAGATCCACGTTGAAGTAGGCGTTTAGCTTCCTCAGGTCCTCGAGCTTGACCTGGGAGGGCTCTGAGACGTCAAGGGCGACGAACATGGCCTCGCTCCAGACGCCATCAAAGTCCCGGGACGGTAGAACAACTATCAGCGCGTTCTGGCCCGACTTGACGTCCTTGACGTTGGTTACCACCGTTCTCTCGATGCCGTGCCGGTCCCGGGTCCTCGTCACCCTTAAGTCCAAGCTCGGGTGCTTGGAAACTGACTGCACTGTCACGAAGCGGTAGCGGAAGACCTGAAAGGGTTCAGTGGGGTTTAGTTTTAACTTCCGCGGGAGGTCTTCCACCTCTTCCTTCACGTAGGCCACAAAGCGGCGTTGTTTCTCGCTGAGGGGCATTGAGAGCAGCGTGGCAAGCAATTTAGACAGCGGTTCCACGTAGCGGATGGAGATCTCCTGGGGTTCCAGGTAGGAGTACTTCATCTCCTTCACGAGGGAAGAGATCTTATCTATAATGCCCTCCTTGTCCCTCACGGAGCCGCTGCGCTTCCAGCGCTCCAGAACCGAGACGAGGTTCTCTATCCACCGGATGGCAAGCGATGACGCCGTGTCCACCCTTATGAATGGGGCTAAGGGTTTAAGGAAGAGCCCTTCATTATAGGCCCATGGAGGACAGGATCGTCGGCAAGCACGTCTTCGGCAGCCTCTACGACGTTATCGAAAGGGCTTATCACGACGAGGAGTGGCTGAGATCTGTGGTGGAGGAAGCGGCCAGGCGCTCTGGCGCCACCATCATCGAGTCCCGCTCCTGGACCATCGAGGGGCCCAAGGGCGGCGTCTCGGTCATAGTGCTCGTGGACGAGAGCCACCTGGCCGTCCACACGTGGAAGGAGTACCGCTACGCCACCGTGGACATCTACACCTGCGGCGAGCACACGGATCCCTGGAAGGGCTGGGAATACATCCTTTCCCAGCTGAAGCCGCGGAAGTTCAGCGTCCACTTCGCCGACAGAAGTCAGCTATAGAATATAGAGCTTCAGGAAGTTCTTGATGATTTCCGCCACCTCTTCTTCTCTCCCCGTGAACAGGTGGCCGGTGTGCAGTAGCTCCACGTACCAGCCGTTGCGCTCCTTGGACTTCCGGAAGAAGCGGAGGACGGCGTTGAGGTCGAGGAGATGATCCTCCTCGCCGACGATCATCACAAAGGGCTTTCTGGGGAGGGGAGCCTCCTTCATGAGGCGGAAGAAGGCGGAGACGTCCTCCCTGTCCATCTCCACGGGATTGTCGCTCTCGAAGTAGAAGAAGCCCTTCTTGAGGATGTCCGCCTGAATGGTGAGTCTAACGCCGATGTTCAGGCCCAGAGCAGGGGCCAGGAGCACCAGCGCCCGGGTGTAGAGGTTTTGGAGGTAGAGGGACAGCAGTCCTCCGAGACTATGACCCATCAGGATGTGTTCCTCCTTGGGGATCTGCTCGGCGACAGCGTTGAGTATCTTCTTGGCCCAGCCAGCCCTCTTGGTGAGAGAGCTGTGCTCCACGGTGACAAGTTCCAGGGAAAGGTCCTTGGCTACCTTCTCGGCGATGGGAGAGGTCGGGTTTGCACCCAGTCCGTGGATGTAGACCAGTTTCATCCTTCCACCCAGTCCAGTATGCCACCCTTTGGTTTTTCAACCTTCTCCTTGGATGGAGAAAGCTCAAGGTCCCCCCTGAGGAGGAAGTTGAGGGCTTCGTCGTCCTTCCCCTCCATGAGAAGGTTCAATAGCTTTTCCATCCAGTCTTCCCAGTCCTCCCCCATCTTTTCCCTGAGTATGGAAAAGACCAGGTCCCTGCCGAAGGCCTCGGCGCTCACCTCGTGCTTGACGCTACGTATCCGCTCGAAGAAGCTGTCCCTGCGCCGGTCGAAGACGTATATCAGGGCCTTGCC
This sequence comes from Candidatus Iainarchaeum sp., assembly GCA_013154145.1. Lineage (GTDB taxonomy): Archaea > Iainarchaeota > Iainarchaeia > JAADDC01 > JAADDC01 > WANZ01. Next base: position 2,687 of record JAADDC010000041.1, read on the forward strand.
CTTGAAGAGTTCCCTTAGCTGCTCCACGTCGACCTCTTCCCGTCTCTCACCCTCCAGAACCACCTTCACGATGGGGGGAAGTTCGTGGGGCTTCGCCAGCAGCTCTTCGATCTTCTTGATGGCCTCTTCGAGGCTGCTGGCCTCAACCAGGAAGGCCCTCCTGACGCCGGGGATCTCGACGGGGCGAACGGCAGATCCGTCGATGAGGTAGACGATGCGGGGACGGTCCATTTCTCCCTCCTTCAGGCTTGTTATGACAGTGCTCCCGGGTATGAGGAAACGCTTACCAGCCACCTCCTTGTCCACGATCCAGTGGAGATGTCCCCCGAGATAAAGACCGTAGCCCGGCGGGAACAGCGACGGAGGGAGAAGCTTCTCCCGGGGGTTGGAGGGGTAAAGGCCCTTCACGGGCTGGTGGAAGAGGAAGTAGGAGCGGTCGCAGGGGGCCACCGAATAGGAGGAGATCACACGCTCCACGTACTTGTCTGGAATCCAGCCCATGCCCACAACACAGATTGACTCGTCACCCTTTCTTATTTCGACGATGCGGCGGTGGGCGTAGACGAGCAGACCTGCCCGCTCCAGCAGCGTGTAAATGTTGTTCTCCCTGTTCTGGTTCCAGTCGTGGTTGCCGTGGACTGCGATGAGGGGGATCCTCGCGGGAGCGTAGGTGAACAGCTCCTTACCACCCAGGTCCCGGACGGTAACCTCTATCCCTTCCGCGGGAGGCAGGGAGGTCAGTAGCTCCACGGCTTCGCTGAGGGTCTCGAAGGAGGGGCGAACGCTGTCAAAGAAGTCGCCAGCGTGGAGGATCAGGTCAACAGACTCGTCGACGGCGATCTTCAGGGCGTTCTTGAAGCCCCTGTAGGCGTCCTCCCGGCGCTCGGGATAGTCCCGGTGCCGCCGACCGAAGCCAAGGTGGGTATCCGAGAGGAAGAGCAGCTTCACGAAGATAAGATTGGAAAATCCTTGTTTTAAGGGATCGCAGTCAACCCAAAGTTTTAATTTTAATGTAACATAATGCATTGCATGAAGGTCACCGTGACAAAGGGTCGTCAAATAACGATACCCGCCTCTCTTTTACGGAGGTTCGGAGTATCGCCGGGCGACAAGGTTAGAATCGTCACGCTCAGAGACGGGATACTCCTTCTGCCCGAAAGAGGATCCTTCAAAGACCTGGCAGGGGTGGTCGAAACAGAGCGGTGGGAAGATGTGGAGAAAGTCGTCGAAAAAGAACGGGAAAAGGACATTGGCCGTGGACACGTCGGTGCTCGTCGCCTACCTCGTGAAAAATGATCCGCACCACCAGCGGGCCCTCGAAGATCTGAAGGAAGTGGACGTTCTCTACGTTCCCGCGGAGGGATTGATAGAAACCGGGCTTTTCTTCCGGCGCCACGGAATACCCCTTGAGTTGCTCGAGAGTGTCGTCACGTCCAGGGACGTTCAGGTCGTTGACACCACAGAGGACGATGTAATTGCAGCACTGAGGTACACGGCAGAGCACCCAAAGCTTTTCGTCGACTATGTCATTTACAATGCCTCTGTGCGAATCGGCGTGCCGTTTTTAACGTACGATGAGGAGTTCCTTAAGTTCTTGAAAAGGGTCAGAGGACTCACGCAGGGGTAAGATCAGCTGGCAGGACGGATATCCCACAGCGGGCCCACGGAGCGACCGGTGCTCCGTTGACGCGCGGGTGGATGGGATCAACGACCGGACGCACTTAGAAGGTGGTGCAGGTGGTCTTCGACTGATTCCGGCCCAGAGTGCAGGGATGGGCAGCGGGCCCGGGGGGATTCGAACCCCCGACACCCCGGTTAAAAGCCGGGTGCTCTTCCTGGCTGAGCTACGGGCCCACGGAGCGGGCGACCGAGCGTAGCGAGCGTCGCCCTCACCTCGGGGTTATAGGGGCGGAGCCCCATTGGATGAGCTACGGGCCCAACCACTGCAATGGGATATTGGTTCAAATCTTTTAAACGAGTGTTGGGGGAGTGCGGGGGACGGGATTACCGAACCAACCGATGCTCGGTTGATCCGCCAGCGGGTCCGGTCTGACGACCGGACGCACTTAGGAGGTGATGTGGCCGATCTCTGATCGGCCTCGGCCCGCGGT
>JAADDC010000026.1 GCA_013154145.1 Candidatus Iainarchaeum sp.
GCGCTTAATTAAAGAAAGTATAAAGGAGATGGTGGAGAAGAACGTCAGCGTCGTCGAGAAAAACGGCTATGTGGTGGAAAAGGTTGGGGACATGGTCTTCGTCCGCGGCGGAGAGGTCAACAGGGCAATGGAGGAGGTCCGGGTCCAGGCCACGGAAACCTTCGAATATATGAAAAGGGTGGCCGAGCGGCTGGGCGTGGAGCTCAACGTGCCCCCCGAGGGTAAGAGGATCATCGTGCGGGAACGTGTTGGTGACAAGAATGTGGTGACGGTGCTCGCCGTCAAGGAGCGGGCCGTTGTGGGCAAGAAGATGGTCATCGACCCCGAGAAGAAGGAGGCCAACGTGGAGATTGTCGTGCTCCCCGAGGAGAACGGCCTCTACTACGTCAAGGAGGTCATCCCCAAGGAGGGCAACGAGGTGGACTTCGAGGTCAACGGACCCTACGTCGTCCTCGACTTTGATCCCGTCATCGCGTGGGTGGCAGAGCTCAACGGAGAGGGCAGCTTCTCCTACACGGTGAAGGGAACCGTTCCCCAGGAGATCGAGCCCATGGTGAGCACCCTTGCCACCTGTGACGTGGATGTGAAGTTCCTGGACGTCTCCTACGTCAAGGACCTTGAGAATGAGGTCTTCAGCGGAAAGTTCCAGATACTCTTCCAGGGGGCACCCGTCTACACGCCGGACGTGAAGGTCAACGGCGAACTGGCCTTCGTGAGGGACGGCATGTTCTACATCTTCGAGGTGAACGGTAGTAAAGTGATCATTGAGGGTAGCGTCGGTGACTGCAGTTTCTACAGGGAGCTGAGCTCCCCCGTGGACTACCTCCCGCTCATCGTCCTTGCGGTGCTGGCCCTGGCCGTGGTGGCCTTCTTCCTCATCAGGCGAGGCTAAACTTTTACCCCTTTCCTAACTCTATTACCCTATGCTTAGCATACAGCTCATCCGCGAGCGCCCGGACTACGTGAAGGACGTTCTGAAGAAGCGCTTCATGGAGGATCTCATCCCCGTCGTTGACCAGATTCTCGAGCTGGACAGGGAGTGGAGGGAGCTCCTGAAGGAGCTCAACACCCTCCGGGCCGAGAGAAACAGGGTTTCCAAGAGGATAGGGGCTCTTGTGAGAGAGGGAAGGAGCGCCGAGGCTGAGGAGTTGAAGAAGAAGGCCTCGGAGCTGGCCAGAAAGATCAGTGAGATGGAGAAGAAAGAAAAAGAGCTCCGGGAGGAGATTAAAAAGTTGTTGATGTTACTCCCCAACGTCATCCACCCGGACATCCCCATCGGCCCCGACGACAGTTACAACCGCCCCGTCCGTTTCTGGGGGAAGCCCAAGGTCTGGGAAGGTCATCTCGACAGCTTCAAGGAACAGACGGTGGGCTTCGACGTCCCCTACGAGCTGGTGAAAGAAAAGCCCTATCACCACTATGACCTGGTGGAGATGCTGGACGTGGTGGACACAGAGCGGGCTGCCAAGGTGGCCGGCAGCCGCTTCTACTACGAAAAGAACGAGCTGGTGTTTCTGGACCTGGCCCTCTCCATGTACGCCCTAAATAAACTTGTAAAGAAGGGCTTTACCCCCCTGATTCCCCCCTACATGGTGAGACGCTTCGTGGAGGAGGGCTCCACCTACTTCACAGACTTCGAGGACACCATCTACAAGATCGAGGGGGAGGACCTCTACCTCATCCCCACGGCGGAGCACGCCATCGCCGGTTACCACGCGGGGGAGATCTTCGAGGTGGGGGAGCTTCCGAGGCGATATGTGGGCTGGAGCCCCTGCTTCCGCAAGGAGGCGGGTTCTCACGGCAAGGACACCAAGGGCATATTCCGGGTCCACCAGTTCCACAAGGTGGAGCAGTTCTCCTACGTCTATCCCGAGGACTCCTGGAAGGAGCACGAGTTCCTCATCCAGAACGCCGAGGAGATACTACAGGAGCTCCAGATCCCCTACAGGGTGGTGGACATTGCCTCCGGGGATCTGGGAGCCGTCGCTGCCCGGAAGTTCGACATAGAGGGCTGGTTCCCGGGCCAGGGCAAGTACAGGGAGCTGGTCTCCGGATCTAACTGCCTCGACTGGCAGGCCAGGCGCCTGAACATCCGTTACCGCAAGAAGGACGGCTCCACGGACTTCGTACACACCCTGAACGCCACGGCCCTGGCGGTCCAGCGGGTGATCACGGCCATACTGGAGAACCACTTTGACGGAGAGGTGGTAAAAATACCCCGGGTCCTCTGGGATTACTTGCCCAGGGAGATGAGGGAGATCCCCCTCAGGAGGAAGAAGGATGCTCAGTCGTAACCCCTATAGAGGTAAGTACGTCGTCTTCGAGGGCATCGACGGCAGCGGCAAGGACACCCAGATCTCCCTTCTGGAGCCCGAACTCCTGAGAAAAAATATTCCCTACGTCCGGAGCTCCGAGCCCACCACCTTCCTTCCCACGGGCCTACTCATCAAGGCCCTGCTCAGGGGAAAGTACAACTTCGATCCCAGGAGCACCGTGCTCCTCTTCCTAGTGGACTCCCACGAGCACCTGAGGCTGCGGGTGATCCCCAACCTCCGCAGGGGCCGCTGGGTACTCTCATCGAGATCCTTCCTCTCCACCCTCGCCTATCACACGGTTCTGGGCATCGAGAGGGAGTTTATAGAGAACATTCTTGACCGCCTGGACTTCATCCTGCCCGACGCTGTGATACTCCTGGACGTCCCCGCCGAGGAGGCCCTCTCCCGGAAGGGCAAGGAACTTGTGAAGCAGGTCTACGAGGACGCGGAGTTCCTCGAGAACGTGAGAAGGGCGTACCTGGACCTGGCCAAGGAATTTGACAACGTCCACGTCATCGACGGCCGCAAGGACCCCTTTGAAATCGCGAAAGAGGTAAAGGAGATCATTCTCGGTTAAGTCGGTCTTTTAACTCATTACAAACAGGATGGGATTTTCTGCACTCCCAGCGGTACTGGTCATCTTCGTTATCGTATTGCTCCTCACAGCCACAGATCTTCTTAAGCTTGCTTATAATTTTCTTGCTGTCCGGTTTTTCGTCGGATTCGAAGCCAACAGCAAACCCGTCCACTTTTACGATGTAGCTGATGTCTTCGGGAATGAAGCTCTTGTTGAAGGTTTTCGTGGTCGTGAGACTGATGCTTACGCTTCTCCCTGTTCCGGGGATCCTCCAGCTAAAGATCTTCGTCACGGTGAGGGTGTCCAAGCCCGTGTACAGGGAACCCTCTTCCTGACACCCCATAGAAGTGAAAGAGAACTCGCAGTAAGACGTGGATTTCACGGACTTGTCTATTTTGTAGCCGTAAAGTCCTTTTCCGAGCTCTATCAACTCTCGGTTAATCTTTTCAAGCTCCTCCCATTTCACGAAGTCATCATCATCAAAAGAGACCTCCTCGATGTTGTTCACCCTCTCCTCGAGGTCCTTGAGCACGTCCTTGACCTCCTCCACTTCCCTGACGGGGAAGGGTAGTAGCACGCTCGTGCTCGCAGGTATCTGGATCTCCGAGCGGACGTTCCCGATCTCCACCACGAGGGTGCCAGACTCCCCTCCAAGGCTGTAATTGATGTACTCGGCGTAGATCTGGCGGCCGCTGATCCCCGTCACCTGCGGCCTCTTTTTGTAGTAAACGTTCACCCCTTCCACGTTCTTTTCAACCTCCTCCAGGAAGCTGTTGACCCACCGGGGTAACTTGTTCTCCAGCTCCTTGAAGATCTTCTCCACGTCGATGCTTTCTCCCTTCTCGAGGTAGTCGTAAGTTTTATTTCTTACGTAGGCCTCCAAGGAGGTCTTCACGTCAAAGAGGGACACCTCCCCGTAGGTGATGAACCTCAGCTTGTCCGAGAAGCCCCCCAGGAGAGAAACGTAGCTCCTCTCGCTCTGGACGATGTAAACGGCGAAGCCCACGGCCAAGAGGAACAGCACCACACCCACCAGCGGAGCAAAGAACTGTCCCTTCATCCGAACCACGCCTCCAGGGAAGACTGCACGCCCTTGGCGGGCGTCACCTCCATGAGCCTCTCCACGGCCTTCTCCACCCGCTCGGGGCTGAAGTCGTGCTCATCCACGAGTATTTTGAGTATCTCCTCCTTGTTGGGCGGACGGAAGCTCAGGTCGTAGTCGTCCGTGTGGGGAGGGTTGAGGAAGAATTCCTCTATGGCCTTCCAGTCCTCTTTGGGCTTATGCCCCAACACCTTCAGGATTTCCTCCAGGGAGTCGTAGCTCCTCACGAGCTCCAGGGCCTTCTTGGGTCCCACTCCCGGCACCTTTTCGTTGTAGTCGGTCCCCAGGAGCAGGCCCATCCAAATGAGCTTCCTCCTGTCTATGCCAAGACTCTTCAGAACCTCTTGGAGCTCTATGACCTCGGGCTTCACGTCCACGTAGACCTTCCTGCCGGGCAGCTTCCGCTTCCCCGTGATGGCGAGGTTCCGCACGAGCCGGGGGGTACCAAAGAGCAGCGAGTCGTAGTCCTGTGACGCCGAAGCCCAGACGTCGCCCTTGGCGGCCATGTAGGCTGCCTGTGCTTCCCCCTCGGAGGGCGCCTGAACGTAGGGGATGCCCATGGCATCCAGCAGCCTCTTGGCATCCTCCACCATTTGCTTTTCCAACCGAGAGGCCTGCGTCGCGTACTTACGGGCCTCCTCTATGTCCCCCCTCCTCAGGGCCTCCTCCCATTTCCGCTCGGCCTCTTCTCTCTTCTCTGCCCGCTCCTCCAGCTCTTTCTTCTTGAACTCCGGCGGCACCCCATCGAAAACGTAGGCCACCCTTATGCCGTTCTCCAGCAACTTTATA
>JAADDC010000001.1 GCA_013154145.1 Candidatus Iainarchaeum sp.
CCCACGATCGAATAGATGGGAAGCAAAGCTTTAGAAGAAGCGTTATTGATAATAAAGGTGATGGACGCCCCGAGGTTCATCGTCTTCGAGGGTATAGATGGCTCAGGGAAGACGACGCAGGCACTGCTCCTTCACCACTGGCTTTCCCGCAGGGGATACAAAGTTTTACTGACCGAGGAACCCACGAGGGACCTCCTGACGGGCTACTTCGTGAAAATACTCCTCAGGAGCAAGGACAGGTATCCCCCCATTACCTACCTCTCACTCTTTTTGCTGGACAGGCTGGCCCACCAGGAGAAGGAGATCAAACCAGCACTGCAAGAGGGAAAGGTGGTCATCAGCGACAGGCACCACTTCTCCACCCTCGCCTACCAGACGGCCATGGGCATAGAGAGAGAAGTCATCGACCGCCTGACAGACTTCATCTTCCAGGACTTTTTCTGGCCGGACCTCGTCATTTACATCGATCTACCTCCTGAGGAGGCCATGAAGCGCGTGGAGAGCCGCGGCAAGACCTCTTCTGAGCTCTTTGAGAAGATAGAGTTCTTGAGAAAGGTCAGGGAAAATTACTTGAAGCTGGCCGAGGAGTACAACTTCCTGGTGGTGGACGGGCAGAGGAACCCCGTCTCCATTCACGAGGAGATCGTCAAGAAGCTGGAACCCCTCTTTCCGCCTAAGTAGCGGTGGCGGGCTGACGTTCAACCACCCGGACCTTGTAGTGGCCGGGCATCTTCATGGCGGCCCGCCTGAAGGCCTCCCTCACGTAGGGCTCGAAGGAGCGGTAAGTGATGATCTCGAACATGACCTTGCCGGGGTAGACCTGTGCCGCCCGGCCCACGGGCCTACCAAAGGCCTTCCTCATACCCTTCTGCAGACGGTCGGCACCTGCACCCGTCAGCTGCTTGTTCTCCCTGAGAACGTGGTGAGGATATGCCCTCACCCTCATCCAGAAGCGCTTCTGAGTCTTTTTATCTAAGTAGCGGACGATGGCCATGCGGGCGGCCTCGATGGCGTTGTCCCTCACCTGGAGAGCGTCCTCGGCTACCAGGTAGAAGATGGCATCGTAGTCGGGCCTGAGCTCCCCCTGGACGAACCTCCTTATTCGGACTGCTGGGTTTGCGCCAATGTAGTTCTTGTCGGGCACCTTCACGGCTACCCTCGTGTAGGGTCGCTCCAGCCTCCTGTAGCAGCGTGCGGGGCGCAGGCCCATGGAATCACCTCACCATAGAAGCGGTTAGCAAACCTTAAAAACCACTCTACGTTAGTAACCCGGCACCCCTATCCTTTTATTGGGCCTCCCCTCAACTTTCCCCGTGAGGTGGCTCCTGCTACTACTGCTACTACCCCTCTCCCTGGCCAAGACAGCCATCTACGCCAAGGACTTCTCCCTGGAGTGTTACATTTACCGGAGCGAGACGGCGGAACTCATCCCCGAGTCACCCTACGTTTTGGCGGCCTTCCTGAGGGACTCAGGCCTCGACGTGGAGGTGATAAATAGTAGCGAGAACCTGGACCTCTACGACGCGGTGGTGGTGCTTCCCTGTACCACCATGGATCCCCAGGACGTGGAGCGCTTCGTGGCCTTCTACGAGGCTGGCGGCGGCCTCATCGTCGACCTCAGGGACTACAACCCCGTGGCGGAGCAGTTTGGCGTCGTGAAGAAGACCTACGAGATGGAAGGACTGGAGCGGGGCAGCTTGAGCACCACCTACGTGACCATCACCAACGGCATCCTCGTGAACAACCCCCTCATATCCCCCTCCGGGCCCCTCCGCTACGGCTACGAGCGCATGTACTACGTGGGCGAGCCCATCTTCCTTCCCAAGGGCTTTAACTCCGGCTTCGTGACGGAGAACGGCGAGAACGTCCTTGGATGGAAGGTGGAAAACGGCCGGCTGGTGGTCACGGGGTGTCTCTACTGTTCCGGGCCGTTGCTCCTCGTCAACCTCGTGGACTGGGCCGAGGACGGCGTCGTGGACTTCCCGGACTTCACGGTGGTGAGGGACGTAATCCCCAGCACCGTTCTGGAGGGGGAGACCCTCGCCGACATGGTGCGCATCGTGGCCGACGAGGACCTGAGGATAGAGGGGGAGTACGTCTACGGGGTGAGCGGCCCCTTCTGTGACTTCGGGGAGCCCACCGTCGAGTTCAAGGGTCCCACGCGGGTGGGTGACCGGGTGGAAATGGAAGCCCTCTTCACCTACACCGCCGAGGGAACGGGCAGCTGTTTATTACCCCCTGTTCTCCTCACCCTCAGCTACGAGAATCAAAAAAGGGAGGTGATTGTGGACCCCGTGGAGGTGACCGTGTCCCAGCGGCGCATAGCTTTGTACAATGAGAGTTTTCCCTACCTTGCCGCCGTGGGAGTCCTCCTTCTCGCGGTGGCGTTCGTCGCCCTCAGGCCCTTCCTGCGGCGCCGCTACCTGCTCAGGGAACGCGAGAAGTACCAGCAGCTCATAAAACTCACCATGAAGCGGCGCATGCAGGGCGAACTCTCCGAGGAGGCGTACAAGCAACTGGTAAGCGAATATCAGAAGAAGTTACAGGAAATCGAGTTTGAGCTCAGCCTCTTGAGCGGCGGTAAAGGTAGTAAGCAACGGCAAGGACAGCGAGGACGGCAGCCACCGTGGCGGCGTTGAAGAGACTTGATCCCCTCTTGGGGATGACCAGCTCCGAGTAGCTGGCCTTGCAGTCGCCCACCCTCACGCTGATCTCCACGGGTATCTCCTGGGGGGCCTCCCCCACGTAGGAGATCACCTCCACGAGCTCCTCTTCGGGGATTATGCGGGGCGTCACGCGCTGGTTCATCACCTTCACATCAATTTCGGGTGGTATCACCCGCTCGTCCTTGAAGAGCACTTCAAACTGGTAAAGTAGAACTGTGGTGCCCTCCTTTTCCAGGAGCTCACTCTTGACGGGGTTTATCTTCAGGTCGCAGTCGGCGAGCGCCACGGAGGGCAACGTCGCCGGCACGGAACCCCTCTTCACGGTGTAAGAAAGCATGGCGCTGTCCCCTTCAAGGGAAACGAACCAGGCGATCACGGGGTCGAACTGGAGCACCATGGCGTCGGAGATGATGTCCGCCGCCGTCTCCACGTAGTCCTTGGGGATGTTCTCCTCCACCAGGTAGTTGCCCTCTCTCCCCGAGAGGGTGATGTAGGCGTTGTATGTGTCGAAGAGCTTGACGACGCTGAGGCCGTTGAATTCCCCGGAGATTACCCGGTAGGTCTTGTCGACGGTGCTATTGTCTTGGAGTACGAAGGTCACCGTGAGGCTGTCCCCGAAGCTTCCCTCCCCACAGCAACTGTACTTTCCGTCGCTGAGAACGCAGAAAACGGTCTCGGGACCCTCGTCGAAGTGGAAGATGACGTAGTCCTTAGCCCCCGGGAGCCTCTCAACGCAGACCGAGGCGGCGAAGGATGTGGTAAACAGTGCGAATAGGAATGCCAGTAGACCGAGATATTTCGCTGACCGCTTCACCGGACTTATATTTTTCGACGATCAATTTAAGCGTTTCCTCGTCGTACTTGGGTGGCCTGCCGGGCCTCCTCCCCGTCTCCACGATCTCGACGCCCACCCTTCTGAGAGCTTCCAAAACCTTGGGGGAGGAGAGTTCTATGACAGAGCGGGGCGCGTGAATGCGCTTCAGGTTTGGAAACAATGAAAGCAACGTCGTGGCCAGCCCCTTGGAAATCCTCCGGGCCACGTAGATTTCTTCAACTCCTTCGTCCCTTCTTAGCCTTGCCAGATCTTCCCGCGTCCTTACCTTTATCATCCTTCTCACCCAGCACGTCGAGGAATGCCCTCGCCCGACCGGAGGGCCTCGTCACACCCTCCAGGAACGTGGCCACGTCCCCGTGCAACCTTCCCAATGGTGGACAGATCTTAAAAACCAAGGTGTCGGCTACCTTCTTCCATCCGACGGGGAGCACCCCCTTGAGCTCCCGGGCCAGCCTGAGCGTCTCCGTCAATCCCTCCTTCTCGGCTTTACAGTCGGGCAGTTCCACGGAGGAGAGCACCGGCGAGAGGCGCTCCACGTCCTGGGGAACACCCCTGAGGGGCACCTTCCTCCGCCGGCTCCACGGCGTGTAGTAAAGGTAATATCTAACGAGGAAGAGGCTCAGGTAGGAAGAGGCGTAGCCCATGAGCTTGTTGTAGCGGAAGAAGCGCTTCTTCCTGACGGCGTTCAGTATGTGGGGCTTGACGGTGCCGTCCTCGTCCAGAAAGCCCTTCTCCTCGAGCTCCTGGAATAGTTTCGCCAGCCTCTCCGGGTTGTCGTAGATGCGCGAGAGGTCGTATCTCATGACGATGGACTCGTATTCCAGAACTTCCTCGTAGTGGGGAATGGCCCCCCTCTCTTCCCGGAGTATCTCCTCCCAGTGGGCGTCCGTGGCGTGGATGGTGGAATAGGAGGCAAGCAACACGGCTGTTGACAGTGGAAACAACCCCTTTCTTCGTTTTCTTTCCACGGACACGAGTTTCTCGTCCTCGAAGAGGAGCTCCGTACGATCCTCTCCGTAGAGGAGCCTTTGAAGATCTCTAAAGACGAGGAAGCCGGCGCCGCCGGACCTCTCCGTGAACCTGAGGAAGCTGCCGCCGTGGGGCAGGTGGGGCACCACGTCCGTCATTAGGTTATCTTTGAGCAAAAAGTATGACAGCCGCTCGGCGAGGTACGCTATCTTCGCCCTTTCGTACGTCCACTTCCGGACGTTGAGGGAGTAGCTGAACCTCTCCACCTGCGGCAACGCCTCGAGGAGTTCTTCTTTCTCGGAGAGGACGAAGGCAGAGAAGAGCTGCCGGATGCCGAACTTGGGGGCGTGGAAGTTGAACCTCCTCATGTGGTGTATGAGCTCTGCCAGCAATTCTGCCCTCTCCCTGGCCTCCGAGGGAGAAGCCGGCGGCCTCTCTATGGAGTCCATGTACTCGTTGGCGTAGGCCAGTAGTTCGGAGGGTGACTCGAACACGCTATTGAAAGGAGGGGATGGGCTTTTAAGTGGCTGTGCATAACGTTATGGCAGAACCTTTCCGGCCTCCAGCTTGGCCGGCACGTACTCCTTGGATATGAAGCGCCAGTGCTTGGAGGAGGCGGCCTCCAACTCCATCTTAAAGCCCTTCTTCTCCATGAGGTTGAACTCCTCCAGCCACTCCTTCTTCTGGAACCACGGATACCTTCTCATCTCCTTCAGTCGCTTCACGTCCCTGTCGTTGAGCTTGATCTGGACGGTGCGGGGGAAGTTGAAGTCGTAGTAGTCGCTGATGGTCATGCCCAGGAACTTGGCCGGTGGCGTGGCCAGCTGCGGAGAGAGGTAGGAGAGGTTGATGGAGCCCTGCTTGTAAACAGAGTAGATGTACCAACCCCAGGGGTCCGCGTCGGTCATCACGTAGATGGGTAATTTATACTCGTAGTGCAGCCTGTGGATGAACCTGCGGGTGGCCCTGTCCGGCATGCCCTCGGCGGTGACGATGATGGCGTTGTGCTCGTCCCAGAAGCGATCCTCGTGGAAGCGCGTCCAGACGGCGGCCTTCTCTATGACGAGAACGAAGTCCGCCTCTACTTTCTTTATCTTCACCCTCTGGGGCTCCACGATGGGCGGAACGGCCCATCCACCCATGCCCACGTTGGTTCCGTCCACCTCCACGACCCTGTGCTTACCGTCTGGGGAGTACACGTACTCCTCAATCTCGATGGGGCCGGCCACGTGGCCCTTGCCTCCCTTGGAGAAGACGTGGAACTCCTCCCTCACAAAGCCCAAGATGGTTTCCAGGTCCTCTATGGCCCTGTCGCTCTCGCTCTGGTCGTCCACCACGTTTTCCTTGGTCCCCGGGATGGTGAACTTCACCCTGTAGAAGACGTCACGGAGGGACGTGGTGACGCCCTCCTCCACGAGGCTCTTGATGGCGGAGGCCACGATGACGGTCTGGAGGAAGCGCTTGGATTGTCCGATGTTGAGGAAGTCCCTGCGGGCGACCCTTTCACCCATGCGGAGTATGCCCTTCTCCTCGTCCCAGATGACGTTGGAAAGGGTTCTCACGGGCACAAAGAAGGCTAGCTCCCCCGTCTTCTTCGCCCTCTCTATGATCTCCTTGGCCCATTGGGCTAGCTTTGCCTTGATCTCTTCGTCCACCTTCTTTATCTCGTCGATCATGCGGCCTCACCCTCTATCTTGCTGAGGAGCTCGTTAATCCTCTTGTAGCGTTCTTCTAAGAGTTTCTTGAGGAGGCTCTCCAATTCCTTCTCGTCCTCGCCGGCCAGCTCAGCCAGAGACTTGGCCACGAGGGGCAGGTAGTGCTCGAGGATCTTCTTCTTCTGGAGTAGTTCCTTTACGGCGCTCACCTTGTTGGCGTACTCCTTGAGCTTTCTTCCTACTTCCATCAGGGCCTGACGTATCTCGTTGAAGACCTCGGGGACGTCGGCGATGGCCTGCTTGCCGGCGGTGGTGTAGGGGACGTGTGTGGAGGACAGGTTGACCACGACCACCACGGGCGAGTTAAAGAAGTCCGGGAAGCCGTAGCGCTTCCAGTCTATGCTTCTCACGGCCTCCGTGATGGCACAGCCGCCGGAGTCAAAGAGGAGGGGAACTCGGTTGGCGAAGCGCATGAGCTCGAAGCCCTCGATGTTCCCCCCGACGGCAACACCTACCTCCACCAGGAAAGGAATACCACCGGAGTAGACCTTGGGCTTCCTCTCCACCACGGCCACGAACTGGGGCTTCAGGTTGCTCTTCAGGGATTTCTTGATGCGCTCGGCGCCGATGGGGACCAGCACGTCCGTCCTGGGCCCCCTTATCCTTATGCCCAGCAGGGGCCTCATGATCTTGTAAACCTCCTCCTGGGTGGGCTCCCGCCCCACGATAACCTTCGCATACTTCTTTAATGTGTTAAAGGCCAGCCGCTCCTCCTCGTTGAGCTCCTCTTTCTTCTCCTCCACGATTTTTCGGGCAACTTTATTCTCGGAGAGGTAACGAATGGCCTGGAAGGCCGCCACGATCTTCTCGGCCTCGGACCAGCTAAGCTGACCCGGCTCCTTCTTCATGACATTCGGGAGGATGTTCATGAGGCCGATGATGGCCTTGCCGCCGGTCCCGTGGAGGGCGTTGCTGAGCATCCGGCCCACGGTCTTGGCCCTGCTCATGCGAGAAATAGTTAGGAGGTCGTCGGGCGTGATGCCGAAGGGGTGGGGCTTGGCCTCTATGCCGATCTTCACGGGCTCGAAGCTGCTCCTCTCGAAGGTGTGGACCTTCCCGTCGGGATCTTCGAAGGTGATGCGCACGTGGGGGTTTGCTATGGCCGTCCTCCTCAGGTATTCATAAACGGAGTACTTGCCCCTGTTGTACTCCACCCCCTTCATCTCAGCGATGACCTCCGTGCCCCGCCAGTTGCCCGGGTAGTGGGTCTTGTTCTTGACGATGGGCTCGTTCTTGATGACGTCGATCATGATGTCCATCTCCCAGATGGTGCCGTCCCCCGTGGAGGTCTTCACGTGTATGGGTTTGCCTGTGGTCATTTGGACGAACATGGTGACGCCGGCGGCGCCGATGCCCTGCTGCCCTCTCGTCTGGATCATCCTGTGGAACTTGGTGCCCGCCAGGAGCTTTCCGAAGACCTTGGGGACGATGTGGGGCGGGATGCCGGGGCCGTTGTCCCGGACGGTGAGGCGGTAGTGCTCCTCCCCGAGCTTCTCCAGCTTTACGTAGATGTCCGGGAGTATGCCGGCCTCCTCACAGGCGTCCAGGGAGTTGGTGACCAGCTCGTGGACGGCGGTGGTGAGGGAGCGTATCTTCCCGGAGTAGCCGAGCATGTGGCGGTTTTTCTTGAAGAACTCGGCTACAGAGTGTTCCTTGAACTCTTTGAACAGGTCGGCCTTCTCTTCGGCCATAAATCACCACCGCCTCCGCCCAAATCTGATCAAAAATCCTTTTAAGCCCTCATTCCTCTTCATCGCTGATTATGCCGAGCTCCCGCAGTAATTTCTCCGTTTTCTTGCGTTTTCGCTCCATTTCGAGCTCCCTGAAGACCACGCTGTGGGGGGACCCCTCCAGGGCCAGCCGTCTGATGGCCCTCTTAGCAAGGGATACGCTTTCGTAGTCCCCGATGATGGAGACCGTGTGACCGTAGATGCGGATGTCCGTGTCCGTGAGGGCCTCCAGTCGCTTGCGGGCGGAGCCGCCCGTGCCAATGAGCCGGGCCTTCTGCCGCTGGATGGCCTTCCTGCCCAGGTGCTCCTTCAGGTTGATGACCTCCAGGTAGTAGTCGTCCTGGAGGAGTTTCAGGGCCGTGTCGGGGTCAAAGCCCCTGCCTATGGCCTTGACCACCTTCACCATCCTCATGAAGGTCAGGGGGTCCGTTTCCTTGCTGCCTCGGATCCTTACCTCTCCTGTCTTCGAATCGACGTTGATCTTCACGTCGGCAATGCGTTCCAGGCGCTTCCGGGTCTTCCCCTTTTTGCCTATGAGGACGCCCACGCGCTCCCTGGGTATTCTCACCTCTTCCTCGAGGCCCCCCTCGTCCACCAGAAACTCGTCAACGTCCGTCATCCCTCTTAAGAAAGGTTGGAGGGTTTAAACCCCTTGCCCGTGAGCCAGGGGAGCTCCGCCTGGTCCACCCTGAACCTCGGGTTCACGGGCTCCAGGGGAGAGGTTCTCATGCCGGACTTCAGGGCCAAGAGGCCCGTCCAGGCGATCATCACGCCGTTGTCGGCGGCGTACTTGAAGGGCACCACGAAGGTCTCGGCTCCCCTCTCTTCGGCCATGGTCCTCATCATCTCCTGGAGTCTCTTGTTGGCGGCCACGCCCCCCACAAGCAGCACCTCCTCCTTTTCCGTGTGGGCGAGGGCCCTCTCCGTGACCTCCGTCACCATGGCAAAGGCAATTTCTTGTACAGAGAAGGCCACGTCCTCGGGCGGATGTCTCTCCAGCGCTTTAATGGCGGCGGTCAGCAGGCCCGAGAAGGCCAGGTCACTCCCCTTGACGGTGTACGGAAGATCTATGAGGTTCTTTCCTTTCCTTGCCAGCTCTTCCACCTTGGGACCCCCCGGGAAGGGTATGCCCAGGGCCCGGGCAAAGCTATCGATGAAGTTCCCCAGTCCCATGTCAAGGGTCTCCCCGAAGATCCGGTAGCGTCCCTTCTCGAAGGCGATGATCTGGGTGTTGGCCCCCGACAGGTAGACCACCAACGGATCCCGGGTGTCGGTGAGGAGCTTGCCGATCTCTATGTGGGCCACGCCGTGGTTCACCCCCACCAGGGTCTTCCCGAACCTCAGGGAGAGGTACCTGGCTGCCACGGCCCCCGTTCTAAGAGAAGGCCCCAGTCCGGGACCTATGGCAAAGGCAACGCCGTCAAGGTCCTCCATCCCTATGCCAGCCCTCTCCAGCGCTCTCTTGATGGCCTTTCCTCCCTCCTCCGAGAAGAGCTTCGCCGCCTCCCGGGGCAGTATCCCCCCTTCCTTGGGCCTCAAAACCACCCTCTCGTCGGCCAGTATGTTCCCTTCCTCGTCGACGATACCCACGCCAAAGGTGTGGGCCGTCGACTCGATGCCCAGGACGATCACATAGTATTTATACCTGGACGTCCTTTTTATTCCGTGTACAGGCTGCTACTCCTAGACATCGACGACACCCTCTACGACGCCACGTCACTCTATCGGATGGCCGAGGAACGGGCCTTCAAGGAGCTCAGGCGCCACTATCCCCTTCTCAGCTGGGACCTCTTCAAGGAAGTGTACAAGAGGGCTCGCGAGGACGTCCACAGGGTCCTCGGTGGCAGCGCCTCCATGCACAACCGCTTTCTTTACTTCCAGAGGATGATGGAGATACTGGGCCTCACCCTCGAGCCCCAGCTACTCATCAAGCTCACGGACATCTACTGGAACACGGTGTTCAGGAACGCCCGCCCCTTTCCGGGTGTCATCAAAACCTTGAGGACGCTGAAGGAGCACAACGTTCGCATTGGCGTGGTGACGGACCTCTTGGCCCAGACGCAGGCCCACAAGCTCAGGGCACTGGGAGTGAGCAGATACGTAGATTTCATGGTGACCAGCGAGGAGACCGGCCGGGAGAAGCCACACCCTTCCATGTTCCTTACGGCCCTCCACAAAGCCCGGATGAGCCCCGAGGAGGCCGTAATGGTGGGAGACAACTTGGAAAAGGACGTTCTCGGGGCCAAGGCCGTGGGTATAACGGGAGTCCTCTTTGGAAGGGAAGACCCCCGGGCCGACCACTCCATCAAGAACTTCGAGGAGCTTCTGGGCATCGTTCTCGAGGAGAGGCGCCGCTTCAGGAAGCACGCCTACGTGCTCATCAACGTCGAAGTCCTCGACGAGTCCTTCGGCGAAGTGATAGAGGAACTGAAGTCGTCGGGCTACAGGGTGGGGATTTACGGGGAGGTGAATCCCCTGGAGGGAAGCGAGAGGATCAGGGAACTGGGCATTGAGGGTGTCAGAACCTTCTTCTGGAGGAGAAGGGTAGGGCGACACTTTTACGAGCAGATACTGAACATCACAAGGGTGAAGCCCTGGCGGGCGATGGTCGTGGACGACAAGATCTCCCACCTGCGGGTGGCCCGCCACCTGATGATGAAGACGGTGCTGTGGAAGCGCTGGGAAGACGTCTTCATTCCTGACTACTTTGCCGAGAAACCAGAGGAGATACTGGAAGCGGCTTCACTGCTCCTTTGACTCTTTCTTCACCGTGTAGCCGCAGCGGCCGCAGTAGTAGCGGTCCCCGTGGTCTGCCATGAAGACGCCGGGTCCGCACCTCGGGCAGAAGGGCCGCGTGCGCTTGAGCTGCCCGTCCTCGATGACGTAGAACTTCCACTTGCTACTGGGCTTGTGCTTCATCTTCGATCACCCCGTTGCGCTTCAGTATGTACTCGGGCTCGACGGTCTTCATGATCTCCGGATCCTTGTAAACGAAGGCCTCTATGAGGAACTCGCGGGCGCCCGTGAGCCCCTTGATCTTCTTCACCACCACAAGCTCGGGGGATGCGCCCGTCTGGGCCACCACGATCTCCTTGGCCTCCTTCCGGGACGGCGTTGCATCCCTCTTGACCTTTATCACGATCTCCTCCCTTGCCAGCAGCGGGTTCTCCTTCCTCTCCACTACCTCCACCTCCATGCCATCACCTCGCTATGGCGATGGCGTACTTGCCAGGGTACTTGATGCCCATGATCCTGGCCACCTCCGACTCGGAGGGGTCCACCACGATGACCATGCCGCGCCAGAACTTGGTGAAGGAAGTTCCCCCGCAGACGGGACACTTCTCTTCCTCGAGGGGAACCAGTGCCCTGCAGTTCCTACAGGCCTTGAGCTTCTCAGCCATTCTCTCCTTCCTCCTGCTCCTGCAGCCACTCCCACTTTCCGAGGCCCGGCTGCCTCATGGTGAGGCCCACCTTGGACTCGGCGATGGTTTCCTTCAGGGACACGGTCACGATGCGGGCCCGAACCTTGTCCTTCATGCCCACCATCCTGCCCGTCTCCCGGCCGATAAAGGCCGGTATGGAGGGATCGTAGCGCACGTAGTCGTCCATGATCTGGGACATGTGAACGAGTCCGTCCATGGGACCTATCCTCACGAAGAGACCGAACTCGGCCACGTCCACCACGTAGCCGTCCACCACCTCCTGGAGCAGCGGCAGGTACGTTAGCACCTCGAAGACCGTGTCCACGAAGACGTTGGGATCTCCGGGGATGATGACGGCGTCGCCAACTTCTTTGACCTTCGTGACGGCCACGATGACGCCCATGTCCTCGTCCACCCTTCCCTCCAGGTCCTCCTTGAGCTGGGAGAGCACGGCTTCCTTCAGGTCCCCCGAGAGCTTGGAGGGAGGCACGGCCACCGAGTCCCTGACGGTGTAGAGGTAGAACATCTTCAACCCTCCTTCTCCTCAAATCGTTTCAGGGCTTCCTCTATGATCTTCTTGGCCTCCTCAACTCCTCTAAACTCCTTCACCTTCACCCACTTGCCGGGCTCCAGCTCCTTGTAGTGCTCGAAGAAGTGCTTGATTTTCTGGAGGGTGATCTCGGCGCAGTCGGAAACGTCCTTAATCTCCTCCCACATGGGATCCAGCTTCTTAACGGGGACCGCAAGTATCTTCTCGTCCATACCATCCTCGTCCTCCATGACGAGGACGCCGATGGGCCTGGCCCTTATGACGCTGCCGGGGGCCACGGGCTCCCGGGAGAGAACGAGGACGTCCACGGGGTCTCCGTCGTCGGCCAGCGTCCTGGGGACGAAGCCGTAGTTGGCCGGGTAGACCATGGAGGTGTAGAGGAAGCGGTCAACGAATATGACACCACTCTCGTGGTCCACCTCGTACTTTATGCCGCTTCCCTGGGGGATCTCGATCACCACGTATATGTCCTCCGGCGGGTTCTTCCCTGCAGGGAGGTCCTTCCAGAGGTTCATGAGAACCACCTCTAATAGGTTGGGCCTTGGAAATGCTTTAAAGTTGATGGAGGGTTCAACCGAACTCCAGGTGGCTCCGCTCCCTGAGGTAGAGGGAGTAGCCCCCTAACTCCCGGATCTTTTTTCTTAGTTCCCTGTCATTGGTGGCGATGGCGTAGCCGAGCTTGGCCAGCTCCAATAATGCTCTGTCGGCCGAGACCTCCCCCTCCACGGGAAGCACCTCCACCCTTTCCAGTATCTTCCTTGCGACGCGGGCGGCCAGTCTCTCCTTTAGGGAGCCCTCTTGTTCCAATCTCTCGATCTCTCTGAGCACCTGGGGTATGGTGTAGACCTTGACGCCGGGCAGTATGCGCTGGATCTCCTCGAGAACGTCCACACCAAACTGGTAGGGAACGAAGAGCATGTTGGTGTCCAGAACGACGCCCTTCACGGAGGGATACAGTCCTTTCATAGGACCACGCCGTAGCCCGTTAACCTCCAGCGGTTGCCTATGCGCCGGCTGATGGCTATCTTCATCCCCTCGATGACGGCCACGGGCTTCTTGGTCTTGAGCTCCAAGTAATCCTTCTTGTAGTTCTTTACGTAGACGGCGGCGGGCATGGTGCCGATGGCGGCGGCCATGAGCTCGTTGGGCCTGAAGGGCGGCTCCTCTATTTTCTGGACCTTCCGCTCGATGGGGTGGTACTCGATGGCGAACTCGGTGGTGGGATCTGGCAGCGTCCCGGGCTTGCCTATGAGCTGACCCTTTAGCTTGTCACCCTTGCCAAAGTAAGGGTCGATCTCCGTGCCGATGGCTATGAGGCCTCCGGGACCGGCCTCCTCGAGCTGGGAATCCTCCGACGCGAGGGAAACGACCTCCGTGACGATCTTTTCGCCGTTGATGCCCGGGGACAGTTCGATCTCGTCCCCCACCTTCACCTTCCCCTGCTCGATGGATCCGCCTAACACTGCCCCCTTCAGGTCCTTGGGCTCGGTTCCCGGCTTGTTCACGTCAAAGGAGCGGGCCACCCACATGCGGAAGGGCTTGGAGGTGTCCCGGGGCGGCGTGGGAATCTTCTCTTCTATGGCCCAGACGAGGGCATCGATGTTCACCCGGTGGTGGGCGGAGGTGGGGATCACGGGCACGTCCTCGTAGCCGTACTTGGCGAGGAAGTCCACGATCTGCTGGTAGTTCTTCTTGGCCTCCTCCTTGGAAACCAGGTCGATCTTGTTCTGGACCACCACCAGGTTCTCCACGCCGTTGATCTTCACGGCCAGTAGGTGCTCCTCAGTCTGTGGCTGGGGACAGGGCTCGTTGGCGGCGATGACCAGAACGGCGCCGTCGAGGATGGCAGCCCCCGAGAGCATGACCGTGAGAAGCGTCTCGTGGCCGGGGGCGTCCACGAAGGACACTCTCCTGAGTATTTCGAGGCCCGGCTCCCACTGGGGCTTATACGCTTCGGGGGGTTCCTTGCTGGGATCGTAGGCGAAGATGGTGTCCGCGTATCCGAGGCGGATGGAGATACCCCTCTTGAGCTCCTCCGAGTGCGTGTCCGTCCACTTGCCCGTCAGGGCATAGGTCAGGGTAGTTTTGCCGTGGTCCACGTGGCCAATCATGCCGATGTTGACCTCAGCCTGCTTGGGCTTCTCCTTCTTCAGCCTTACCACCCAGTATCTCTTCTATGGGGACCTCCCCCTCCTCTACGATGACCAAGTTCAGCTGCTCGATGTCCTCGGCCACTACATTGCCTCTGACGGTCTTTCGAACCCTCTGACCCTTCTTGAGGCCCCTGACGCCCGGGGGCTTGGAGAGCAGCACCCTCTTCCTGCCTGTGCCGTGGACGTCGGGCCTCATGGGGAAGCCGTCCCTGTCGGTGCCACCGGTGATCTTGGCCTTGTACCCCTTGAAGCCCAGGGGAGAGAGGTCCACCACGTCGCCTATGCGCAGGCCGTAGAACATGCGGGCTTCGTCGTCGCCTATCTCCTTCTGGAAGGCCCTGCCGGTCTTGGGGATCGATATTACGAGCTTCATGCTTATCCCTCCCTCCTATGCAATGGGGATGCGAACGGTTTTATTGTTGACGAGGATTTCACTCCCGCCGCTTTTTCTGTATCTCAAAGATCTCTTTAAGAACCTCCACGTAGGAAGAGGGAAAGAGATAGCTCCTCTTCAGGAACTCCCGGGCGTGCTCCTTGGGCACGTCCGTGTAGAGGACGTCCCCCTCGTCGATGTGCCTGCCCACCATGGGGCCGTCTATGGCCACCGCCACCTCCATTCCCTCCTTTGCCTCTTCCAGGGGCCTGCCCTCGCTCTGTATGCCCCGGATGGTTCCTATCACCTTCCCGTCCTCCCTCATAAGGGGGTACTTGGGCCTGATGACGCCTCCGAGGACCCTCACCCCCACGATGGCCGGATCCGAGCGCCTGAAGACGTACCCCGGCAGTATCTGGATCTTGCCGGGAAGTACGAGCTTTTCAAGGACTTCTCTCATCTCCCTCTCCCTTTCCTCCTCCAGGAACTGCTCGTATTTTTCTAACAAGCGGTATATCACGTTGTCCACGATGATGGGGACCCCCTTGGCCTTGGCCTCCGCCTCGGCATTCTTGTCCACGTCCACGTTGAAGCCCAGTATCACGCCCCTGTAGCGATCCTGTTGTTTTACCGTGTAGGCCTCCACCACGTCCTTCCGGGAAATGTTCCCTATCTGGGCCTTGCGGATGGGCACGCCCCGCTTTCTTAACAGTCCCACCAGCGCTTCGAGGGTTCCGAGGGTGTCGGCCTTGACGATGACGCCCACGTCGTCCGTCTCGAACTCCAGCTCGCCCATCTCCCTTTCCAATTCTTTCTTCAACTCCTCTTCCCTCTCGGGGGTGGAGACCACGATGGGAGAGCCCGGTATGGCCTCCTCGATGCCCGGGGCCGCCACCTTGACGCCCGCGGCGGCCACCACCTCTTCAACGCTCCTGAACTTGTCCCTGGGGCTGCGTATCTCGTCGAGGGGTTTAGGACGGAGGAGGGCTCGAATGCGGGACTTCTTGACGCCGTCCTGCGTTATGTATAATATTTCGTCGCCGCGTCTCATACGCCCCTCGTAGAGGATGACGGTGGCGGTCTTCCCCAGACCAACATCCTCCTTTATTTCAAGGATGACGCCCTTCCCGGGCTTGTTGATGTCCACGTCGAGACGGTTTTCCAAGTACTTCTGGGCAAGACCCGCGAGGTAAAGGAGCAGCTCCGGTATACCTTCCCCGGTTTTCCCTGAAACGGGTATGATGAGCACCTCCCGGGTGAAATCTGTCACCCGGTCGAAGCGCTCGGAGGCAAAGCCGTGCTTCCCCAGCTCCGCCACGATCTCGTAGATCTTGGCGTCCAGGAGGTTGAGGACCTCCTCGTCCTGTTCTTTCATGGAAAGGGTAATGGGATAATCCTCCTTGGACCTCCAGCCCGGGAGTAAATCGATCTTGTTGGCGGCCACCACGAAGGGAACCTTGAAGTTCTTGAGTATCTCCAGGGCCTCGTAGGTCTGGGGCTGGAAGCCCTGGGTGATGTCCACCACCAGAACGGCCAGATCCGCAATGCTCCCGCCGCGCTTCCTCAGGTTCGTGAAGGCCTCGTGGCCGGGGGTGTCGATGAACAGGAGTCCAGGTATCTTGAACTTGATGGGCAGGGACTGGAGAATGGGCTTGGCGATCTCCTTGATGGCGTCGATGGGAACCTCCGACGCGCCGATGTGCTGGGTTATGCCGCCGGCCTCCTTGCTGTGCACGCTGGTCCGCCGTATCCGGTCGAGTATGGTCGTCTTACCGTGGTCCACGTGTCCCAGCACCGTGACAATGGGCTGCCTCAGCACAGAAGTAGTTGGGCCCTTAAGTGCTTTTAAAGGAACGAAGCCGGATTTTCTTCAACCTTGTTAAATCTTACCTGGACTAATTTTCGTCGAGATTAAAAGAAGTCGGGTTCTGGAATTCTCAGAGCGGCTCGAACATGATGTGTTCGTCGGCGCGCTTGTACTCGAAGAGCTCGTCGTCGTCGAAGAACAGGGCTATCTCCCTCTCGGCGTTCTCGGCGTCGCTGGCGTGGATCACGTTCCTGATGGAGCGAAGCTCTATGTTGGCGAAGGGATAATTATCTATGGAGTAGTCGCCGCGGATGGTGCCGGGCGCCGCCTCCTCGGGGGAGGTGTCTCCCACCAGTTTCCGGACGATGTAGATGGCCCGCGGGCCCTCCAGGACGAGGGCCACGATGGGCCCGCTGGTGACGTACTTGATGAGGTCTTCCCTGAGCTTCTTGGCGGCGGCTATCAAGTCCTTGGGAGGTTCCAGCCCGTACATTTCGTAGCTCTCCTTGATCTTCTGGGCTATCTTTTTGATGAACTTGGGGTCGTCTCTGTAGTGTTCCTCGGCGAAGTCCCGGGGCAGCCACATCATCTTCATACCCACGATCTTCAGGCCCGCCTTCTCGAAGCGGGAGATGATCTCCCCCACCAGACCCCTCTTCACGCCGTCGGGCTTGATGAAGACCAGCGTCCTCTGGATCACGTCCTTCACATTCTCGCCCTCGCCCACTTCAACTTCCGGGGATTCCTACCCAGCTGCCAGTTCCTCAGGCACTTGTGGGAGCAGAACCAGAGGACGGTTCCATCGTTGAGGACGTACATGATACCCGTGCCCTTCTCGATCTCCCTGCCGCAGAAGTGGCACTTCACGGCCTTCACCTCGCCTTGATCTCCTTGGCCTCGTGCTTGGTGGACAGCAGTATCACGATGTCCCCCACCTTCACGGGCCCGTAGATGTTCCTTCGCTTGACCCTGCCCTTCTCGGGGCCGTCAAGGAGCTTCACCATCACCTGCGTGACCTCGCCCCTGACGCCAGTCCTTCCTATTATCTCCACGACCTCGGCGGGGGTCCCTTCCTCGGCCATTCAGTTCACCCCTTCTTGAGGGCCTCAACGGCCTCTATGATCTCCTTCACGAGCTTCTCGGCCTTGCCGGGGTCGACGATGGCCGCGGAAGCTGCGGACACCTGGATGCCTGCCGCCTCGCCCAGCTGCTTCTTGGAGGGCACGTAGACGTAGGGGATGCCCTTCTCCTCGGCGAGTATGGGCAGGTGCATCACAATCTCCTCGGGGTCTACGTCCTCGGCGATGATGACGAGCTTCGCCTGACCCCTTTCCACCATCTTCGTGGTCTCGTTGGTGCCGACCCTGACCCTGCCCGTCTCGCGGGCAATCCTCACGGCTTCGAGAACCTTCTCTGCCAGTTCAGGGGGCACCTCGAACCTCACGTAGGACTTCGCCATGTACATCACCTCCGGTTCTCATCGGCTAAGAAGCTTAGGATGGGCAAGGGTTTTAAGCCTTAGCAGAACTTCCCCGGACGCCCACCCTTATTAAATACTCCCCACCTTCTACCTACGTGGTCCGGCTCAAGCGCCTAACGCTGAAGAACTTCAAGTCCTTCCGCTCGGCGGTGATCCCCTTCGCCGACGGCTTCACCGCCATCATGGGTCCAAACGGTAGTGGCAAGTCCAACATCATCGACGCCCTCATCTTCGTCCTCGGAGAGGGCCGCCTCAAGCTGGTGAGGGCCTCCCGCCTCAAGGACCTGGTCAACGTGAAGGCCCGGGACGGGGAAGCACTGGTTTCCCTGGACATCGACGCCGACGGAAAGGTCTACACCATCACCCGGACCATAAACAAGCGTGGCCAGTCGGTTTACCGCATAAACGGAAAGCGGAGCACAAAGCACGAGGTGGTTAGCCTCCTCTCCTCGCTGGGCATCTCCCAGAGGGGCTACAACTTCGTTCTGCAGGGGGAGATCACCCGCCTGATAAAGATGACGCCCCTGGAGAGGAGAAAGATCATCGACGAGATCGCTGGCATCGCCGAGTACGAGGAGAAGAAGGAAGAAGCCCTGAAGAAGCTCGAAGACGTCTCGGAACGTATAAAAGAGGTCTCCATCGTCTTGGGGGAGCGGGAGGCCCTCCTGGAAAAACTGAAGAAGGAGAAGGAGGACGCCGAGCGCTACCTGGAGCTCAAGGCCTACGTGGCATCCCTGAGGAAGGGCCTGCTACTCAGGGAAATCCAGAGGAGTGAGCAGAGACTGAAGGAGGTCCTCGAAGAGTTGGAGAGGAAGAGGGAAAAGCTGCAGGAACTCTTGGACGTGAAGGCCCGCCTCGAGGAGGAGATCCGGGCCCTTGAGGAGAAATCTCAGGAGCTCGCCCGGAAGATAAGTGTTCTCTATGGCGAAGGGGCCCAGGGAGAGTACGACCAGTTGTTAAAAGAGAAGGAGCGGCTGGAGGCGGAATTGAGGTATCTTCGCCAGCGGCGCAACGAGATTGACGCCGAACTGCTCTCTATTTCTGAAGAAATGGAAAAGCTGGAAAGGGAGATGGCACTCCTCGAGAAGGACGTGGAGGACATAGAGGGAAGGAAGCGGGAGAAGGACGCGGAGGTCAACGAGCTCAGGCGGCAGATCCGCTCCCTAGAGGAGGTCATCCGCCGGGAGCAGGAAGAGAGTTTCGCTCTCCAGAGGCGCCTCGAGGAAATAGAGGCCCAGATAGCAAGGTTAAAGGAGGAATACGCTTCGCTGAGGGAGGAGTATGGTCGCATATCCGGCGAGTACAACGCCAAGCTGGAGGAGGTCAAGAGGAAGAGGGAGCGCCTTGAGAGGAAGCTAAAGGAGCGGGAGGAAATAAAGAAAAAGCTGGAGGAAATAGAGAAGGAGATCCGCTCCCTCGAAGAAGAGCGAAGGGACCTCTTGGAGGCCGAGAAGCGCCTCAACAGGGAATACCTCTTGCTTCAGGAAGAGATTAAAGCTTTGAGAGAGGAGATCGGTGCCCTCAGGGGGGCTGCCCTGGCCCTTAGGAACCTGGGCATCTCCGTGGAGGTGCTCAACGAGCTGCTGGAGGCCCAGCGCCGGGGCGAGCTCAGGGGCATAAAGGGCTTTGTGGCCTCCCTCATTCGCTACGACAAGAAGTACAGGAGGGCATTGGAGGCGGCCGCCGGCCGTAGACTCTTTTATATCGTCGTGGAAACGGCCAACGACGCCGCCGAGGCCATAAAGTACCTCAAGCGGAGGGGCCTCGGCCGCGCCACCTTCATCCCCTTGGATAAAATACGTCCCCACCTCGTGGAGCCCCCGCGGAGGCCCGGTGTCATCGGCCGGGCCCTGGACCTGGTGGACTACGACCCCACGGTGAAGAGGGCCATGGAGTACGTCTTTGGAGACACGGTGGTGGTGGAGAACATAGACATTGCCAAGGAGCTGGACGGCTACAGGGCCGTCACATTGGACGGGGACGTGGTGGAGCGCTCTGGCGTCATGAGCGGAGGTTCCACCAAGGGCGAGTCCGTGCTCAAACTCTTTGAAGCCGAGAAGAAGAGGGCCGAGCTGAGAGAGAAGGAGCTCCAGCTAAAGGAGATCGTTGCCCGCCTCTCTGAAATCCGCAAGGCCCTCGAGCGGATT